>NZ_JAJAFX010000067.1:0-29344 GCF_025384845.1 Photorhabdus temperata
CTATCACTTGATGTTTTATCTGCGCCGAATTTAAATAACGGCACCAAATTAAAACGGTTTGCATAATGAAATGATGAATCATAAATTACAAATTCATCACCTAATGCAGCGTATTTTTTCATAAGATTACATTGTATCCGACGAGTTCCCTCATATCCCTTATAAATAATTCTCAGTGTCATATTGGCATACAATTTTAAATCTTTTGCGGCAGACTCAAAGGTAATATTGGGAACACTGCCACCATATATCATGGTTAAATTGTGAGCCCCCCAAGAGCAACTACTATCGTTTATCACAGAAGAAGGAATTTCATAATCCTCCGCGTAACGGTTACTTACCTTCCGAGTTATTATTTTCTTATTGCCATTTTTTGCATCCACTGTCGCAGTATCAAATTGCGGATAACTATTATTCCAATAGTTAGTTGCTTGTGCATCCGTCATAGTATCTGATGACATATCGGCAAAAATATATAGCCCAGTTACCGGCGCATACTTCTTCTCTGTAGGATTATAGGAACCATAATTACTCTGCATCGAATAGAACATAACCAACAGAGTATCTTCTCCCTGATAACCCGTACAGTACAGCGCCAAAGATTCAGCATCCTTAGCAGTTGATGTATAACTTTTTACCTTTTCTGTCATATCAAAGGTAAATGGCGTATTCCAACTGCCGTCGTAACGAATATGAGCCAGTTTTAAGTTATATTGATAAGTCGTGGTTTTACCATCATCACTTTTCTTTGATTGCTGCTCCAGCCATAACAAATACAAACGCGACATATAAACAACCGGACGGATGATATTTTTCCAAGGATTGACAGCACAGGTAATTTTATTCCACTCGCCCCAAGCATTAGCGGCAAACTTACCATTTTCACATTTGCTGTGATCGACACTACGCCAGTAATACGTACCCGGAGCAGCTTTGTCAATACCGATAAAATAAGTTAACCCTTGATCCACATTCACATTGTCGTGGTAGGCACTGATCACTTTCAGATTTGCAACCTGCTCAAAGCTGGTCAAATAAGTTTTGAAAGCATCTTCCACCGTATCCGCATTTAGCTGGCTCTGGTTGATAGATTGCAACAGCGTATCCATCATTTTGGTTTGCCCAATGCGCTGAGTTGGATCAACATAGTTTTCTGGATAATAGACCAGTTCAGAGACACCAGCCCAGGTACTGTAACGTTTATTATAGCGCTCCCAGTCAGTGAAGAACTGACGAGTACTAACGTCCGATGCAAGCTGGCCTTCATCCTGATTTAAAGCTCGGTTAACATACAGTTGAATACCCGCGATAGCCTCAGCGATGCGTGAGGTCATTACATCGGCAGAAACCTGATTATCAATCAGCAAATAGGTATATAACCCGTCACGGTCACGTACTCCAGCAGCACTATCCACAACAGCATTAATATAATAGTTACATAGTGCCTTACTGAGTGTCTCATCGAGTTTTTTCTGTGCCTGATCAGCGTGATTAGCCATAAGTGCAGCAGCCACAGCCTGCCAAACAGCATAATTGTGGTCTGTTCCATATTTCAGGGCCATCATCCCTGACAAATCCATCGGTGAAACAGCCAGAGCAGAAGACATCTGTAACCATTGCAAAACAGCGTCAATCTGTGTCCAACTGGTCAACTTTGTTAGCCCCGGCGCTACTTGATTAGCCGCCATTTGCACGAGAGATGTTTCTTCATTCATAGCTTGTGCTATATCGGCAACGGTCAAAGTTCCATTTTTTAATGCCGTCAATACAGAGGAAGCCTGTTGCCCCAAACGGTTTACCCAGCTATGGAAATCTTCCAGGGCCATCAAAGTTAGCTGATCGTGGTCCAGTACATTTTTGTCTGTAACGAGCAAAGACGCATTGGTAACGATCAGTGACAGCTCCGTTTCACTTAATCCAATACGACGATAGATCAGGCTCAACTGCGCCAGCGCTTGAACAAAAGTGATCACTTTTTCGCTGGTTGGTGCCGTTTGCACTTCTTTCCAAAAACCATCAACGGCCATTTGTGCTGGCTTAATCTGATCAATCCACAATAACAGATCATATGCAACTTCCTGCGAAGTCAAATGCAAAGCCGAAGTGAGGCAAGGTGCCATGGCTTTTTTCAGATCTTCCCCAGCCAGGCTCTCTTCGCCATGCAAAGTTGAGGACAACGTAGCAGTCAGGTTACTGATTTCTGGTGTCAAAACACTACTGTATGTGGTCGTGGTCATCAGGAACAGATCGGCAACTGTCCATTTTTGTGTCTGCAACCACTGAGTGATCCACAACAATGTTTCTAATATTTCTGCCAGATTATCGTCGGAAATTTGATAAATATTGGTCTCTCCATAGCCACAAATTACCAACAAGGTATTCAACTCAGCAATAGTCAGGTTATGAACCTGTGCCAACAAGCTAACCAAATACAGATCAGACAGATTCTCCAGATTATTTTTTATCACGCCGTCTTCTTTATGATCAGTGATCAGTAACATCTGATACAACTCACTGGCGTTAACCTGAAAAGCGCGCTTTAACACGGCCTTACGCTGATCATCACCGGTGCTGTCCGGTTTAAGATTCAAATCAGGATTAGGAAGGTGTTTAGTGTCATCCTCGCTGATTTCATAGCGAATGCCATTAAGCGGTGGGTTATTAAACAGTTGATCAAACTGGCTGAACTGATTGAGAACAGCTTGCTGAGAGATATTAATATTAGCCAGAATAGCAGCCGTCTCTTCACTAATATCATAACGTTCAACGTAGAATTTGACCCGATAGACCTTGTTTAATACATCAACAGTGATTGATTTAGTGTTATTGGCGCTATCAACAATGCGCTCCAATGTGGCAAAAGAGAGGCCGGTGGCTTTTAGCAAACGAATAGTCTTATTCATTTTAAGCAGGAAGGCTTTCGGGGAGTATTGGTCAATTTTAAAATTGGCGGCGGCAAAATTATCACTACCGCCATGCCATCTTTGTAATCCTATACTGAGTATATCGCCAGAGTCGTTACGTTTGATTGTCGCTTGTGATTCATACTCCTGATTTATGACCATATCAGGGTGGGGATTATGGGCAATCTCAGCCCAATCAGCGGAACCATCTTTATATTGCAGAGAAAAATCATCCAAACCAAAACTATTACTGAGATTGTATTTGATCAAATAATTATCACCCCCCTGTGGATACAGCTCAATATAATTCGTCTGACTGGTATAATTATCCGATGGTGTTCGGGTAACACGAACCACTTCCATCTTATCCGCACCATCGACCAACGGAATAACCAGAATATCACTGCTATATCCAACATGTGATAATGAAGTCGTCACGTAGGCAATATCTTCCGGTGAGACGCCATAATATCGGGCCAGATCACTTGGTGACATTAACTGAGCAGTGGTAATATCCCCAAAGTTTGTTTTATAAAGCGCATCAAGCGTGGCTTCATCTTTTTCCGGGATCTCCTCAATCAGCAAGTTATACAGTTCTGGCGAAATATGGGAGCTGATACCCAACAAAGCCACAGGATCGAGCTTGGTAGCAACAATGGGAGCCTGTGATAAATGACGGAACCCTGGATCACGTTCATAAACGATTTCACGAACGGTTTCGTAAGCATGGTGATAAGGCGTTTCTCCACTTAAACGATAAGTAGAGAGCATATCCATCACTTCATCTTGTGATTTTCCTGTTTTTGTTTCGATCCCAGCAAGGCACAATTCATTAGAGAGAGTCAGCGTTGAAATCTCCTCATCCATATTTTTCTGACTGAGCATTAAGCTTGATAAATCTGGGCGACGTTTATCCAGGTAATAAATTGAGGTATTGTCATGCAGATTTCTAGCTTCACGATACAATTCGGTTAAATAAGCCGCTGGCGAGAACATAGATGCCACCGAGCCTGGCGCAGCATAACTATCAGCACGATTACCAAACAGATCACTATAACCTTGTGTAAAAGCCAGTATTTGCCGGGTACCTAATCGAACAGCACTTTTCAGCAGCGGGTTAGCGTAGGCGAAAATACGTTTTTCATAAAGCAGGTTCTTATTCTGCTCTGCTTGTGCAGTTTCATAAATTCGTTTTGCTTCTCCCCAGTTAACCATTTCTCGGGTTTTTTCCCGGAAAGTACCGAAGGAGTACAGGGCAATTTCCGCCGGACAAGTTAATTGCAGTTTCTGACAAATAGTATCGATAGTGCTTGAGAATGAGTTGTTCATAATTATCTCTCATTGGTGATGTTATTGCAGCAAGCAAAGGCCGATTGCAAATGTGCAGTAACAGGTTAGGACTCAGAAAGATGTAGACGAGTATTATTCGTCTGAAAACACCCAGAGGGCTGATTTATCCTCTAATTTTGCTAGTATAAAATAGCGAATACGACAAAATACCACATAATTACATCAGACATTATAAATATATTTATCAGCCAAGAAAGGAGGCTACAAACATATTTTCACGTTAGAATGTAAAAAAATGACATGGTAACTATTAAATAAGATTCCAAAATAGTGCCGCATCTTATACCACCAATAATCCCATGTATAACAATGTGTTGAAGAAGGTTATGTGTAGCAGAATTATGAAACGTTATTTAATGTTTAGCAGAATGCGGGAGGTTAATGCGAAATAATGAATCTAATAACCAGAGATTAAGAGTGGTAATCGTGTGAAAAGATATTATGAAATTATAATAACCATAGCAACCGTTTACTATAGTTTATATTTAATAATTTAATTGATAACAATGAATTATTTACTAACATTAAAACCCTTTTATTCTCTCAACTCTATAAAATCAAATATCAAAAATAGATTAATCCTAATTATCTAGATAGAAAATAAAAACCTAAGCTCTGTAAAAATGCGATAGAAAAAAACATGCTCTTACCAAGAGATTTTCTTAGTAAGAGCCAAAGATTAAGGACGAACACCCAAAGTATGACAAATTGCATAGCTCAGTTCTGCACGGTTTAAGGTATAAAAGTGGAAATCTTTCACACCTTCACGACTTAAAATTTTCACCATATCCATTGCGATAGAAGCACCAACCAGATTAGAGCTCTCAGGATCATCATCCAACCCCTCAAACATTCTGGTCATCCAACTTGGAATACGAACATTGGTCATTGTTGCAAAACGTTTCAGCTGACGGAAGTTGGATACCGGCAGAATACCCGGTACGATTTCCACATCAATTCCGGCGGCAACACAGCGGTCACGAAAACGCAGATAACTTTCCACATCAAAGAAGAATTGAGTAATCGCACGGTTCGCACCCGCATCAATCTTTCGTTTCAGGCAAATCAGATCAGCCTGAGAATTTTTCGCTTCAGGATGAACTTCAGGGTAAGCAGCCACTGAAATATCAAAATCAGCTTCTTTCTTAAGTAATTCAACCAGATCAGCCCCATACATTTTGGGCTTTTCACTGTTATCAGGTAAATCACCCCGCAAAGCCACAATATGACGAATACCATTATTCCAATAATCACGGGCGATTTCGCACAATTCATCGCGACTGGCATCAATACAGGTGAGGTGCGGAGCAGCCTCAAGACCGGTTTTCTCTTTTATTCCTTTGATAATGCTATGGGTACGGTCACGTTCACCAGAGTTAGCCCCATAAGTAACAGAAACAAATTTAGGCTTGAGAGTGCTCAAGCGACCAATGGATTTCCACAGGGTTTTTTCCATCTCAGCTGTACGCGGTGGAAAGAATTCAAATGAAACACGGATCTGTCCTTCCAGTTCAGCCAGATTCTGATTCAGCGCTTCTCGCTGATTAGCGTGAAAAAAACTCATACCCTGTACCTCGTTAAACAAGCGGAATAATTTCCTGTCTTATAATTTGCCAGTTACTTTTATTTAAACATCTAAACTCCCAACCATCTATACGTTTAGACGTCTAAATAAGATGAAGGATTGGGATTTTTTAGTCAACAATAAGTTTGAGTTAAGATGGTGAGTAATATTCATCCTGAATCGGAAAAAAATTCATCAAGAAATATTTGGCGCTGTTTATACCGATTTGGCAGATCAAGACAGCCAAGGCAGCGATGAAGAAGGGTGTCTTTACCAGAACACCCTTCCCCTCGTTACCTCAAATATCAAGCGAAGGAAATTGCATCAGCAAACAAGTGGGGATTTTGCAACCTAAAGCAGTTGTGACAAACGGTTAAGATCAGACTGAATCGCGCCTGCTGTAACATCACGACCAGCACCCGGCCCACGGATCACCAGCGGATTATCACGATACCAACGGCTCTCAATTGCAAATACATTGTCGCACGGTAACAAGGAAGCCAGTGGGTGATCGGGACGTACCGCCTCAACACCGACTTTAGCCTTACCATTCGCATCAAAACGGGCGACATAGCGCAATACCATGCCCATTTCTTGTGCCGCAGCCAATCGCTGTACCATTTGCTCATTGATAGCACCGCTGTTATCAAAGAACTGCTCAATAGAACCTGATTTCGCTTCTTTCGGCACTAATGACTCAACACGCACCTGCTCTGGCTCAATCTCATAGCCGGCTTCACGGGCGAGGATAATCAGTTTACGCATGACATCCTGACCAGACAGATCAATACGTGGATCAGGTTCTGTCAGTCCCTGCTGCCACGCCTGTTCAACCAAATCACTGAATGGCACTGAACCATCAAATTGCAGAAACAGCCAGGATAACGTACCGGAGAAAATACCACTTATGGATAAAATGGTATCGCCACTCTCGCGTAAATCTCTCACTGTATGGTTGATAGGTAAGCCTGCGCCAACGGTTGCATTGTAAAACCAGTGACGACCGGTTTTGGCAAATGCGTCACGAATAAGACGATAATCATTACTACAGGAAGCACCGGCAATTTTATTGGCACTGATAACATGGAAACCATAACTGGCAAAATCACTGTAACATCGTGCCAGTTCTTCACTGGCAGTCACATCCAGGATCACCAGATCGTCATAAGGGTGCGCCCGCATCCACAGGAACAGCTCATCGACATCGTGCTCTGTCGCTTCAGCATCAAAGAAAGCTAATGCCCGGCTCGCATCAATCCCCTGATAGTCAAGCAAACTCCGGCGACTATCCGCTACACCCGCCAGAATAAATTCAAAATCACTGCGGGCAGAAATATTTTTCTGCTCACGGGCGAATAGCTCCAACCAACGGGAGCCGATATTTCCTTTACCAAACAAAATCAGGCCAATTCGCTTTTCAGCCCGGAACAAACACTGATGCAGCCCCTGAATCACATGTTCAGTCTGATTGGTCCGCAACACAGCGACAAGACTGATACCATCCTCCGCGTGCCAGATAAATTCTACCGGCTGATCTTTAAGCTGCTGATAAAAACGATGGCAATGCAATGGATTCTTACAGACACCCGCCCCAACCAGCGCCACCAACGCCAATCCTTCTCTCAGGGAAAGTTGCCCCGGCAGCGCAGCATCTTCCAAAACCTCCAATGCACTATTCACCACTTCGGAAGTGTAACAGAGCTGAATCAGGTTACAGTCCGGATGGATACCGGTTGCCAGTGGGCGGATTTGTCCCCGCTTTAACAACAGATCAATATCTTTGTATATCTGTTTGAAATCATTATGAGCAGCCACATGCAATTCAATCAGACAAACTTCATCATGGCTGGTGACAATTTTTGCTCCAGTCCCAGAAGCCAAAACTCTTTCAACACGGGTGGAGCCCTGCTCCGGCTGGTAGCTGCAACGCAGCAGTAAATCAATATCACTGACGGAAACAGGCTGTAAGGTTCGGGTATGCAGCACAGGTGCGGCAAGACGAGCAAGCTCGCTCGCTTCATCCAGACGTAATAAAGGTAACAGACAGGCGTCTTTTACTTTTCTCGGATCAGCACTGTAAACACCGGCGACATCACTCCAGATGGTTACCCGTTTAGCCCCTGCCAGAGCACCAACCTGCGTTGCAGAATAGTCACTGCCATTTCGCCCCAGTAAAACCGTTTCTCCATCATGATTACTGGAGATAAATCCCGTTACAACCAGTCGTTTATTAAGATTTTGAGTTAATAGCTGATTCAGCAATGGCTGAGAAAGGTCAACATCAACTTGGGGTTGAGCCGCCCGTTCAGCGCGTAAAAACTGACGGGCATCCACCCAGTCACTGGCGATGCCCTGAGCTTCAAGTACCGCTGACATCAAACGTGCAGACCAGATCTCTCCGTGCCCCACAACTTCTGCATAAGTCACATCACTCACCGGCTTATCCAGTAATGCACTCAACCTTTCAAGATCGGTAATAAAACGCTTCACTAACTCTTCAGCAACAGTTTCAGGCAGCAAACCTCTGATAAGATCCTGCTGATAACGGCGCAAAACCTGCTGTACCTGATGGGCAGAAATACGGTCGTTCTGGCTGAGTTTAAGCCAGTTAATTAACTGGTTGGTTGTGCTGCCTGCCGCGGATACCACCATCAAATCACCAGGTTGGCTATAATTAGCCATAATCTTGGCTACCCGTTGATAACATTTCACATCCGCGAGGCTGCTTCCACCAAACTTATGTAATTGGCGGCCATTTTCCGCCCCTGCTACTGCCAGTGCACTCATGGTCACTCCTTTAATACTGCCTGAAATGCATTTTCCAAATCAGCGATTAAATCCTGACTATCTTCAATACCCACAGAAACACGCAACAGTGAATCCGTAATACCCGCTTCCGCTCTTGCCTGTGCTGACATTCCCGCATGAGTCATGGTAGCAGTATGGGAAATCAACGTTTCCACGCCTCCCAATGATTCCGCCAAAGTAAATAATTTCAACTCAGACAGAAAACAGCGTATTGCCGATTCACTGCCATCTAACTCAAAACTTATCATTGCGCCAAAACCGGACTGTTGCTTACAGGCAATTTCATGCCCTGGATGATCTTTCAAAGCAGGATAAAAAAGTTTCTTCACTAACGGTTGCTGTTGAAGATAATTCACAATCTCCCGCGCATTATTTTGCTGTAAAAGGATCCGTGGCGATAAAGTACGCATCCCACGCAACAGAAGATAACTATCAAACGCAGCACCGGTCACACCAATATTATTCGCCCACCAGGCAAGCTCCGCCGCGATATCTTCATCCTTTGCAATAATGGCTCCGGCAATAACATCAGAATGTCCGTTAAGATACTTAGTACAGGAATGAACAACCAGATCTGCCCCCAATGCCAGCGGTTTTTGTAATACAGGACTCAGGAAAGTGTTATCGACAATCACTGTCGCACCGACATCATGGGAAAGCCGGCATATATAGGCAATATCCACGATACGCAATAAAGGATTACTTGGCGTTTCAATTAATACCAACTTTGGCTTTCTGGACAATACCTGTTTTAACGCCTGTTCATCACTCTGATCAACAAAAGCCACTTCATAAGCACCGCGTTTACTCTGGCTGTCAAACAAGCGGTAGCTGCCGCCATAACAGTCATGGGGAGCAACCAACAGATCGCCCGGCTTAAGAAAAACCGTACATAACAGGTGAATCGCCGACATGCCGCTGCTGGTCATAACAGCACCTACTCCCCCTTCCAGTTCAGCTAATACCCGCTGCACCATATCGCGGCCTGGATTACCCCTCCGGGAATAATCATGTGTTCTCGGCTGATTAAAATCAGTAAAATTATATGTACTGGAAAGATAAATAGGTGGAACAACACAGCCATACTGCTCATCATTATTCAGCCCACTGCGAACTGCTATTGTTGCCTGTTTGCGTGTCATATCAGTTACCACTGCCTGTCATAAATTCGAGTCAGGGAAGAATACCCGCCACCACAATGGACGTCAACACATCTAGACATCTAAACCTCTTTACGGTTAGATTAAGTAATGGGATAATTATCCATCATAACTATGCTGCTTTTATTATTAGTAGTCATTAGTTTATCGCATATACTATAACTGTATAATTGATAAGGAAATCACGATAAAATGGCAATATTTTGCAACGAAAGCGGGTTCTGTTATCCAGCTTACTTTTATGACTTCACGACTATTTAAGGTACCCCATGGCTGAGTGGAACGGTGAATATGTCAGCCCTTATGCTGAACATGGCAAAAAAAGCGAACAAGTGAAGAAAATCACAGTTTCAATTCCTTTGAAAGTGTTGAGGATCCTCACTGATGAGCGCACCCGTCGCCAGGTAAATAACCTGCGTCACGCGACTAACAGTGAATTGCTGTGTGAAGCATTCCTGCATGCATTCACCGGGCAACCACTGCCCGATGACGCTGATTTACGCAAAGAGCGTAATGACGAAATCCCAGAGGCTGCTAAAGGGATTATGCGGGAATTAGGCATTGATCCCGATACCTGGGAATATTGATAGTGGTATAACGAAACCTCCTGCAAAATTCAGGGGGTTTTTACTAATTAAAATACAAAATGACCGATTTAAATACAAAACGCCCGATGCAAAACATCGGGCGTTTGTTCATACCAGTTGATCTGCTTTATAAACAGATACAATTTGGCAATTACTTGCCAACACCTGGAACGTTGAAACGTTTGTTGAAGCGATCAACACGACCACCGGTAGCAACATCACGTTGTTTACCAGTATAGAATGGGTGGCATTGGCCACATACGTCCAGATTCAGAGCGCGATTAACGGTAGATTTGATCTGCATTACATTACCGCAAGAACAAGTTGCAGTAACTGCTTCATATTTAGGGTGAATATCTTTTTTCATGGGATAACCTCTGTTAAGGCCGTGTCGCTATCCAGCCCTGTTGCCGCCAGACACCACACGTCGTGTTGATAAAATAAGTTTGGTATCTTTTGTACCAAAGGCGGCGGATCATACAGAATATCTGCCCATCCCGCAATGAAATCCGCTGATTGTCTATGATACTCTATAGCCAATTTTTACTTTATTTATTGATCACCCGGAATAATTTTATGACCGTCGTTCAGGTTGCCCTGCCTATCCCTCTTGCCCGCTCTTTTGATTATCTGTTGCCCGCAGAGAACCAAGTACCCGTTGCAGGGATGCGGGTGGCCGTCCCATTTGGCAACCGCAAGACAATTGGTATCGTCACCGGAACAACTGACAGCAGTGATATTCCAACGGAACAACTGAAATTGATTGAATCTATTCTCGACACTCATTCCCTATTTTCAGAAGATCTCTGGCAATTACTACTTTGGGCATCCAGCTATTACCATTATCCCATCGGAGAAGTGCTGTTCCATGCATTGCCGACACTGCTTCGTCAAGGAAAACCCTCTGAATCCTCCCCGCTCTGGCAATGGCAACTGACTCCAGCGGGAGCTGAAATACCCTTGGCGCAATTGAAACGTTCACCAAAACAGCAACAGGTGCTGGCAGCACTGCGCCGAAAAGCAATATATCGCCATCAGATTACAGAACTGGAGTTAAGCGAAAGCGCCTTCCAGTCACTCAAAAAGAAGTCACTGATTGATTTATACCCGGTGCAACCTGAATCTCAGAACTGGCGAAATCACTTCCAAATCACCGGCGAACGCCTGAAATTAAATACAGAACAAGCCACAGCAGTTGGTGCTATCCGTGCGGAGGACCAGCAATTTTCTCCCTGGTTACTGGCCGGCATTACCGGATCAGGTAAAACGGAAGTTTATCTCAGCGTGCTGGAAAATATTCTGGCGCAAGGTAAACAAGCGCTGATACTTGTACCGGAAATTGGCCTGACACCACAAACAATCCGTCGTTTCAGAGAACGCTTCAATGCTCCGGTTGATGTTCTTCATTCAGCCCTGAATGACAGTGAACGCCTTGCTGTCTGGTTACGGGCACAACGTGGTGAGAATGCAATCGTCATCGGTACACGTTCAGCTTTATTTACCCCCTTTGCCTGCCTTGGCGTCATCATTATCGATGAAGAACACGACAGTTCTTACAAACAACAGGAGGGCTGGCGTTACCATGCCCGTGATTTAGCGGTATTCAGGGCAAAGAAAGAGAATATCCCGGTGATTATGGGTTCTGCGACTCCGGCACTGGAGACACTTTATAATGTGCAACAGGGCAAATACCGCCAGCTAACATTATCCAAACGAGCAGGTCATGCCCAGCCAGCAACTCAACATCTGCTGGATTTAAAAGGTTTGCCACTCAAAGTCGGGTTATCTCAACCACTGATAAAGCGCATTGAAGAACATCTGCAAGCCGATAATCAGGTAATGCTGTTTCTCAACCGCCGCGGTTTCTCACCTGCTCTGCTCTGCCATGAATGTGGCTGGATTGCAGAATGCCAACGCTGTGACCATTATTACACCTTGCATCAGCACCATCGTCAGTTGCGTTGCCATCATTGTGACAGCCAACGCCCGGTTCCCCGCCAGTGTCCACAATGCGGCTCTACTCATCTTCAGCCTGTTGGCCTTGGCACAGAGCAGCTTGAAGACGGTATTACAACACTGTTCCCTGATGTACCGGTTACCCGCATTGACCGGGATACCACCAGCCGCAAAGGAACCCTGGAACAACAACTGGCCGACATTCATGCCGGTGGCGCCCGTATACTGATTGGTACCCAAATGCTGGCAAAAGGCCACCATTTCCCCGATGTCACACTGGTCGCTTTGTTGGATGTTGATGGCGCCCTGTTCTCAGCCGATTTCCGGGCAGCAGAACGCTTCGCACAGCTTTATACGCAAGTTTCTGGTCGTGCCGGCCGGGCAGGTAAACAGGGAGAAGTGGTTCTCCAAACTCATCATCCTGACCATCCGTTACTGCAAATTCTGCTGAATAAAGGTTACGACGCCTTCGCAACTCAGGCGATGGATGAACGCCAAAGTGTATTTTTGCCGCCCTTTACCAGCCACATTATCTTGCGGTCAGAAGATCACGATAATCAGCAAGCACCGGCTTTTTTACAGCAATTGCGCCTGCTTTTTGAAAATCATCCTCTGCGTGATGATAACTTATGGATAATGGGGCCAGTTCCCGCATTACAGGCAAAAAGAGGTGGACGTTATCGCTGGCAACTATTGATTCAACATCCATCCAGAATTTTTTTACAAAAAATCATGATGATGGTTTATCCACAAATAATGGCTCTGCCGCAAACCCGGAAAGTGAAATGGAATATTGATGTTGACCCAACGGATGGTTAGTGATTAATCATCTTTATTTTAAAACATATAACGTTATCAGATTAAGCATACTTCTATTAACAAATGAGTAAAATCAATTGAGTCATCCTCAATTAATAAAAAATTATTCACTAATTTGCGAGCCATATCGAATAAATGATTCATATCACACTTTTTTGTAAACTAAAGAACAAACGAATTTGCCAAACTGTTTAGAATGGTCCCTTAATAACATTGTCATCACCTTAAACCAAAATGTCGTGACTTTCCTAAGGTCACTGACGGTCTCCCGGCAACCAGAAAATGACAATCGTTTAACTAATCAGTCAGGAAATGAGGAGTGAGTTTTGGAGCAGAAAAAGAATGGCACCTCCGCAACGATGAAAGATGTCGCTGAAGTGGCTGGCGTTTCTACCGCAACAGTATCAAGAGCTCTCATGAATCCAGAAAAGGTTTCTTCCCAGACACGACAAAAAGTGGAACAAGCTGTACTGGCTGTGGGTTATTACCCAAATAATTTATCCCGTAATCTTAAACGCAGCGAGTCGAAAACGGTTTTAGTCATAGTGCCAAATATCAGTGACCCCTTTTTCACTGATGTGATTTGCGGGATTGAAGAGACAGCAACGCAACAGGGTTATCTGGTTTTAATCGGTGATTGTCAACATCAGCAAAAACAGCTACACGCATTTCTCAACTTGATTGTCACCAAACAAATTGATGGCCTGTTGCTGCTTGGCTCCAATATTCCATTTGACGCCAGCAAAGAAGAACAAAAAAACTTGCCCCCCATGGTCATGGCAAACGAATTTGCGCCAGAGCTGGAACTGCCGACTATTCATATTGATAACCTAACCGCAGCATTCAATGCCACTCATTACCTGCAAACATTGGGGCATAAACACATTGCCTGTATCTCCGGGCCGGGCGATATCCTGCTTTGCCGCTACCGCCTTCAGGGATATATTCAGGCGTTGCGTCGTTCTGGCGGGACAATCCGTGAAGATTATATCGTCCAGGGTAACTTTACCCATGAAAGCGGCGCAAAACTGACCGAGCAGCTGATGTCTCTGCCAGAACCCCCAACAGCTATTTTCTGCCACAGCGATGTGATGGCGATTGGCGTTATGTGGCAGGCTAAAAGAATGGGCTTAAGAATACCGCAAGATTTATCAATCATTGGGTTTGATAACTTAAGCCTGGCCATGTACAGCGATCCGCCATTAACAACCGTTGGACAACCCCGTTATGAGATTGGTCAAAAAGCAATGTTATTGTTGTTGGATCAAATCCAGGGCCATACAACATCTGGCGGTTCTCAATTACTGGAATCTGAATTAATCATCCGGCAAAGCACCTGTTCGCCTAAAAGCTAGGCAAATAACTCCAGGTTAAGTAACATGTTGTTTATTTCCTTTTATTTAAATAACTCAGCGAATTAGACAGTGGCACAACGAGATTATGTGAGTCGCGGGCGTTCAAACGCCCGACGTAAAAACACCGATAAGAAAAAATACCCGTCCCAGGGTCTGCCAAAAACCACTCTGGCAGTCGCGGTAGCACTGGTCGTTATCTTTATTGGCGGCCTTTACTTTATTACCCACAATGGACAAAAAAGCGCGCCAGACGTACTACCAAAACATCCTCAGCAAAATAATGGCTTACCGCCAAAACCAGAAGAGCGCTGGCGCTATATCAAAGAATTGGAAAATCGCCCTGTTGGTATCGCGACGCCACGTGAGCCATCATCCGGCGAGCAGACAAAATCACGCATTCCGCTGACGGCAGAACAACGGCAGTTGCTTGAACAAATGCAGGCAGATATGCGTCAACCAGCGACTTCATTACCAGAAGTCCCATACAATGGCGTTCAAGTACCGCGTTCACAAGTGATCATCAAACCATCAGCAGAGACGCAACAACCATTGGAAACAAGACCCCAACCTCAGCAAACATTGCCACAACAACAAATGCAGACTCAACCAGTTCAGCCACAGACACCGTCACCGGCTGAACCCAGCAAACCTAAACCAGCAGAAAATGCACAACGTATGATTTTGCAATGTGGTTCATTCCGCAATATGGACCAGGCTGAGTCAGTACGCGCCAGCCTGGCATTTGCGGGTATTGAAAGCCAAATCACAACGGGAGACGGCTGGCATCGTGTCGTTCTTGGCCCTTACAGCAAAAGTACCGCAGGAAAAATGCAGGAACGCCTGAAAAGCGCTGGCGTACCCGGTTGTATTCTCCGTGCTACTGGGGGTTGAAAAATGATAATTCTCCCCCATTTATACTGCTAGCACCGTGCACACGGTATTTTCGATAGCTAATACACTGTCGAAAGTACCGTGCGTCACATTTATCTATTTTTGTAACCAAGGGCTTATTCGTGACTACAATCGTAAGTGTTCGCCGTAACGGCCAAGTCGTAATCGGTGGTGATGGACAGGCAACGATGGGTAATACCGTCATGAAAGGCAATGTCCGCAAAGTTCGCCGCCTCTATAATGACAAAGTAATCGCGGGTTTTGCTGGCGGTACAGCAGACGCTTTTACTCTGTTTGAACTGTTTGAACGTAAACTTGAAATGCATCAAGGGCATCTGACCAAGGCGGCCGTTGAACTTGCCAAAGACTGGCGGACCGACCGCATGCTACGCAAACTGGAAGCATTGCTGGCAGTGGCAGATGAAAATAGCTCCCTGATCATTACAGGTAACGGCGATGTTATTCAGCCGGAAAATGACCTGATTGCCATTGGTTCCGGTGGTCCATACGCGCAGTCCGCCGCACGGGCAATGCTGGAAAATACCGATCTCAGTGCCAGAAAAATTGCAGAGAAAGCACTGACAATTGCCGGTGATATCTGTATTTACACCAACCATAATCACAACTTCGAAGAGCTTCCTTCAAAAGCGTAAGGGTAGATAGTATGTCTGAAATGACTCCACGCGAAATTGTCAGCGAACTTGACAACCACATCATCGGTCAGGACAAAGCGAAACGCGCTGTAGCTATCGCACTCCGTAACCGCTGGCGTCGTATGCAGCTGAATGAAATGCTGCGTTATGAAGTAACGCCTAAAAATATTCTGATGATTGGCCCAACAGGTGTCGGTAAAACCGAAATCGCCCGGCGGCTGGCAAAACTGGCAAACGCGCCATTCATCAAAGTTGAAGCGACAAAATTCACCGAAGTTGGCTATGTTGGTAAAGAAGTCGATTCTATCATCCGTGATCTGACCGATGCTGCGGTTAAAATGGTTCGTCTGCAATCCATTGAAAAAAATCGTTACCGGGCTGAAGAACTGGCAGAAGAGCGCATTCTGGATGTCTTGATCCCACCAGCAAAAAATAACTGGGGACAAGCGGAGACGCAATCTGAACCCTCAGCCGCTCGTCAAGCATTCCGTAAGAAGTTACGCGAAGGTCAGCTTGATGATAAAGAAATCGAGATCGATGTTGCCACCACACCGGTGGGCGTAGAGATCATGGCACCTCCCGGCATGGAAGAGATGACTAACCAGTTGCAATCCATGTTCCAGAACCTTGCCGGTCAAAAGCATAAATCCCGTAAGCTGAAAATCAAAGATGCTTTCAAACTGCTAGTGGAAGAAGAAGCCGCTAAACTGGTTAACCCGGAAGAATTGAAACAACAGGCCATTGATTCGGTTGAACAACACGGTATCGTCTTCATTGATGAAATCGACAAAATCTGTAAACGCGGCCAAACTTCAGGCCCTGACATTTCCCGTGAAGGTGTTCAGCGTGACCTGTTGCCACTGGTGGAAGGCTGTACGGTATCCACCAAACACGGTATGGTAAAAACAGACCATATCCTGTTTATCGCCTCCGGCGCATTCCAGGTTTCCAGTCCTTCAGATCTGATCCCTGAATTACAAGGGCGTCTGCCAATCCGTGTAGAATTACAGGCATTAACCACAGAAGATTTTGAACGTATTCTGACTGAACCTAATGCATCCCTGACGGAACAGTATAAAGCGCTGATGGCAACAGAAGGAATGAACATCAGCTTCACCGCTGATGGCATCCGCAAAATCGCTGAATCGGCATGGCAGGTAAACGAATCAACCGAAAATATCGGCGCCCGTCGCTTGCATACTGTTCTTGAGCGACTGATGGAAGATATCTCTTTTGACGCCAGCGAACGTCCTGGTCAATCAGTTGATATCGATGCCAATTACGTCAAAGAACATTTAGATGAGCTGGTTGCAGATGAAGATCTGAGCCGATTTATCCTATAATCGGAATATACGGTTTCTTATCCGCTATAATTATTGATGGGAGGCTCGCCTCCCATTTATTTTTTATAATATTTAAAGGAGTAAGTTAACGTAGAAATGAACTCACCAACTTCCGTCAGTCAAACTCAAGCATGGCTGGAGAGTTTACGCCCTAAAACGCTGCCACTCGCCCTCGCAGCCATTATTACCGGCTCTGCCCTTGCAGTCTGGACAGGACATTTCAAGCTGCCTGTCGCCTTACTGGCTCTGTTAACAGCGGCTATGTTACAAATTCTGTCCAATCTCGCCAATGATTACGGCGATGTTGTCAAAGGAAGTGATACTGAAAAACGTATCGGGCCACTGCGCGGTATGCAAAAAGGCGTTATCACCGCCTCGCAGATGAAAAAAGCGCTGAAGATTACGGTGCTGTTGGCTTGCCTGTCTGGAATTGCCCTCATTGCCGTTGCCTGTGAAGAACCCAGGGACATATTAGGTTTTCTGGTCCTTGGTCTGCTGGCAATTGTTGCTGCAATTACCTATACAGTCGGCGCAAAACCCTATGGCTATATAGGACTTGGAGATATTTCCGTACTGATATTCTTTGGCTGGTTAAGTGTTGCCGGGGCTTATTATCTTCAAGCGGGGTTTTTTGACTCAATTGTCATGCTGCCGGCAACCGCCTGTGGTCTTCTTTCCGCTGCTGTTTTAAATATTAATAACTTGCGTGATATTGAAGATGACAAACGGAATGGCAAAAACACCCTTGCTGTCCGTCTCGGCCCCCAAAAAGCCCGCTATTATCATGCCTGTCTCATCATCGGAGCCACCCTCTGCTTGGTCTTGTTTACCATACAAAATCTGCCAGGCTGGTCCGGTTGGCTGTTCCTGCTTGCATTGCCTTTGTTGCTCAAACACATGTGGTATGTGCTCAACGAACCCACACCAGAAGGCATGCGCCCAATGCTGGAACATATGGTTAAAGCGGCATTACTGACTAACATTCTGTTTTCGGCTGGACTTGTTCTTAATTATTGATGATTTTGCTAACATCAACCTGAAAGGGATATACTTACTGTTCCATACCTTAACCAGA
Organism: Photorhabdus temperata; assembly: GCF_025384845.1. Classification (NCBI taxonomy): domain Bacteria; kingdom Pseudomonadati; phylum Pseudomonadota; class Gammaproteobacteria; order Enterobacterales; family Morganellaceae; genus Photorhabdus; species Photorhabdus temperata. The sequence goes on from NZ_JAJAFX010000067.1 coordinate 18,465, forward strand.
CGTAAATCCTATGAAATATGATACTTCCGCGCTTTGTGACATCTATCAAGAAGAAGTAAATGTGGTAGAGCCTATGTTCTCCAATTTTGGTGGGCGTACTTCATTTGGTGGTCAAATCATCACAGTCAAATGTTTTGAAGACAACGGGTTAATTTACGACCTGCTTGAAGACAACGGTCACGGCCGTATTTTACTGATAGATGGTGGTGGTTCTGTACGTCAGGCATTGATTGACGCAGAACTGGCACAACTCGCTGTGCAAAATGGATGGGAGGGCATTGTCGTTTACGGTGCGGTACGTCAAGTTGACCAGCTGGCAGAGCTTGACCTTGGTATTCAGGCTATAGCGGCCATTCCTGCTGGCTGTCGTGATGAAGGAACCGGTGCAAGCGATATCCGGGTAAATTTCGGTGGTGTAACCTTCTTCTCCGGCGATTATCTGTATGCTGACAATACGGGCATCATTCTATCTGAAGAGCCACTGGCACTTGATGACAGTGAAGATGAAGAGATCATCTAACGACAGCGTATAAGATCAAGGGCGATTTTTTAGATCGCCCTTTTTTGTCTGCCGGCAATTTGTAATTACTGGACATCTTCCATTTTGCCTAACAAGGCACGCAAACGCTCCTGCCAGACTTGCTGCTCTTGTTTTAATTGCTCATTCTCATGAACCAGAGACTCGCGGCTGCTGGCTGCGGTTTCAATTTCCTGAGACAAAGACTTATTCTTTTCTTTTAATTCTTCAATTTCCATTTGTAGCAGGGTAATAGTATCAATCGCCTGCTGAACCTTAGCTTCCAGCTTTTCAAAAACTTCAAATGACATTCTCGGTTCCCCCTTATAAGCAATCGTCTGATTGTATGTAGCCAAAGCGTCCCTGTCTAGCAACATCCCCAACACATGAAAAATAACTATCAAATAAAAACCGCAAAGTGTCTCACACTTTAATTTTTAGCAAAATGCCAAAAAAATGCGGAACCGCTCATTTTGTTGACACAACACACACATTTCAATTTCGCTATTTCTCGTTTCCGCGCATTAACGATAAATTTACAAAACCTTCCTTTCAATGCTGAAAGGCGAAAATAATAATTACCACTCCAAAATCTTCTTCGTAGGATAGAACATATGAGCCAAACCACTAGCACGACATTAACCGGACAATGTATCGCTGAGTTTCTTGGTACCGCACTATTGGTTTTCTTTGGCGTAGGTTGTGTTGCCGCTGCCCGAATTGCCGGCGCACAACTGGGCTTGTGGGAAATCAGTATCATTTGGGGGATGGGTGTCGCATTGGCAGTTTATCTCACCGCAGGTGTTTCCGGTGGTCACCTTAACCCGGCGGTGACAATTGCCTTCTGGCTGTTTGCCCGTTTCGAGGGCAAAAAAGTCGTTCCTTTTATTATTGCCCAAATGATCGGTGGTTTTGTCGCTGCCGCTATCATCTATATGATGTACTACAGCGTATTCCTTGATTACGAGCAAGTACATAATATTGTTCGCGGCACCCCTGAAAGCCTGTTTACAGCAGGCGTATTCTCCACTTACCCGATGGCATCACTATCTATTTCTCAAGCATTTATGGTAGAAGTCATCATTGCCGCAGCGCTGCTGTGTCTGATTCTATCACTCACTGACGATGGTAACGGTGTTCCACGCGGGCCTCTGGCTCCGTTACTGATTGGTATTCTGATTGCCGTTATTGGTGGCGCATTTGGCCCATTAACCGGTTTCGCCCTAAACCCGGCCCGTGACTTTAGCCCTAAACTCATTGCTTATCTGGCAGGTTGGGGAGATATCGCTCTGACTGGTGGACGTGAAATCCCTTACTGTCTGGTTACTCTGACCGCACCGATTATCGGCGGTATTATAGGAGCATTCGGCTACCGCAAACTTATTGGTCGCCATTTGCCATCGGATACCAACAAGACTAAAGACCAGAGCAAAAAGAAAGCCTAAAGTAGAGCATTACCAGAACAGGTTATTATCATGACAACAAAAAATATGATTGAGAAAAAATATATTGTCGCTCTTGATCAGGGAACAACCAGTTCCCGGGCAGTCATTCTTGATCACGACGCCAATATTATCTCTATTTCCCAAAGAGAATTTACTCAAATTTATCCTAAACCGGGCTGGGTCGAACATGATCCCATGGAAATCTGGGCAACCCAAAGCTCAACGCTGGTAGAAGTATTAGCGAAAGCGGATATTAGTTCTGATCAGATTGCCGGCATTGGCATTACCAACCAACGTGAAACAACAATTATTTGGGAAAAGGAAACCGGTAAACCAATCTACAATGCCATTGTTTGGCAATGTCGTCGTACCGCAGATGCCTGTACCAAACTGAAACAAAAAGAAGGCCTGGAAGAATATATTCGCCAGAACACAGGATTGGTCGTTGACCCTTACTTCTCTGGCACCAAAGTAAAATGGATTCTGGATCACGTTGAAGGTGCGCGTGAGCGAGCAGAAAAAGGCGAGTTACTGTTTGGTACTGTAGACACCTGGCTGGTATGGAAAATGACTCAAGGCCGTGTCCACGTTACGGACTACACCAACGCGTCCCGTACGATGCTGTTCAATATTCACAATCTGGAGTGGGATCAACATATTCTTGATGAGTTACAAATCCCACGTGCCATGCTACCCACTGTTCATTCATCTTCTGAGATTTATGGTCAGACCAACATTGGCGGTAAAGGCGGCACCCGGATCCCTATCGCCGGCATTGCCGGTGACCAACAGGCAGCTCTATATGGTCAGCTTTGTGTCCAACCCGGTATGGCGAAAAACACCTACGGGACAGGCTGTTTCTTGCTGATGAACACCGGTAAAGATGCCGTACGCTCCAACCACGGCTTGCTGACAACCATTGCCTGTGGTCCCCGCGGTGAAGTGAACTACGCGCTTGAAGGTGCGGTTTTCGTTGGCGGCGCTTCTATTCAGTGGCTGCGTGATGAACTGAAACTTATTGCCGATGCTGCTGACTCCGAATACTTTGCCACCAAAGTTAAAAACAGTCACGGCGTGTATGTGGTTCCCGCGTTTACCGGTCTTGGCGCCCCCTACTGGGACCCTTACGCCCGCGGTGCTATTTTCGGCCTGACCCGCGGGACAAACAGTAATCACATTATTCGTGCAACGCTGGAATCCATTGCCTATCAGACCCGTGATGTCCTGGATGCCATGCAAGCGGATGCAGGTACCCGATTGCAAGCACTGCGTGTAGATGGCGGTGCCGTTGCCAATAACTTCCTGATGCAATTCCAGTCAGATATCCTGGGTACCCGCGTAGAACGCCCTGTAGTGCGAGAAAGCACCGCATTGGGAGCCGCATTCCTCGCAGGATTAGCTGTAGGCTACTGGCAAGATCTGGATGAAGTGAAAAGTAAAGCCACCATTGAGAAAGAATTCCGTCCGGGTATTGAAACCACCGAGCGTAATTACAAATACAATGGCTGGAAAAAAGCAGTTGCCCGCGCGCAAGACTGGGAAGATAAAAGCTAAGATTTGCTGATAGAAAGATAAAGAAAGGGTGGAATTTTCCACCCTTTGAAATTCTATTTCTTTCTTATCTTCAGAAGTTTTCTTTTAAAACTGAATCTAACATTAAGATCTAACGTAACGCCTAATTTCGACAAACTTTTTATTATCTCGTAGATAGAATCAGAATATTCCTTTGATAATTTATCGCCATATTTATAGATAAAATCTATAGCATGGTAAACTGCTAGTTTATGAATTTTATACTGAAATTCTTATCAGCTATTAAGATAACCTCGACTATTCAAATCCGATATTAAGAAAAACAAATTCATTCCCCTATGACACAGAATCGATAATAGTATTCATATCGATAGACTAAAATCACGGCATAAAAACAAACTGTTCCGGGATTTCAGGATAGGAGATAAGTTCCAATGGCAAACTGGGTTACAGGAAAAGTCACACAAGTTATTCACTGGACAGATACCTTATTCAGCATCAGGATACATGCACCGGTTGAAGAGTTTACCGCTGGTCAATTTGCGAAACTGGCGCTGGAAATAGAAGATGAACGGGTTCAACGGGCCTACTCTTACGTTAATGCGCCGACAGATAATAATCTTGAATTCTATTTAGTGACAGTTCCAGAAGGCAAACTCAGCCCACGGTTAGCAGCCCTGCAACCCGATGATGATCTATTGGTTACAGAACAAGCCGCCGGATTTTTTATTCTTGATGAGATACCGGATTGCAAAACATTATGGATGCTTTCAACGGGGACAGCCATTGGCCCTTATCTGTCAATCCTTCAGCAAGGGGATTATCTGGACAGATTCGAGAACATCGTATTGGTGCATGCAGTCAGGCTAACACAAGATTTAAGCTATCTGCCCTTAATGGAACAATTAGTTCAGCACTTCAACGGCAAATTAAGAATTCAGACGATCGTCAGCCGCGAACAAAATCCTGGCTCATTGACTGGCCGTATCCCGGCATTGATTGAGAATGGCGAACTTGAGGCGGCTGTCGGGCTGCCGATGAACAGCGACAACAGCCATATAATGCTATGCGGTAATCCCCAAATGGTGAAAGATACCCAACAACTGCTAAAAGAACAGCGTGGAATGGCAAAACACCTGCGCCGCAAACCAGGGCATATCACCAGCGAACAGTACTGGTAATTTCAATCATCTTCGGCAGAAATAAAATCCACTTTTTCTGCCCCTTCACCAAACCGGTTTGGCCCATCCGTGCCACGGAATACACCGCAATCAAGCACCATCATCACGATGATTAATGTGGGGATAAAACGACCAATCCCCCATTGCCAAAATGGTTCCATGCCACCCCAATCAGCAGCAATCAGCAACCATGCCAGCAATAAAAGCAGCGACCAGCCTCCCCGCTTATTGCGATCATGCAAACGCTTCGCCATCATTGCCGCCACAGGATACATCACCAAAGCCAGCGCAAAAACAGCATAGTGCATGGTCAAAGAGCTCATTCCCTGAATAGTCAAGATAACAAACATCAAGGCCAGACAAACACCGATGCCAATCCAGAATTCCCGTCGCCCAATTCGCCCTTTAAATGAAAAACCCCATTGTTGTAATGTCATCTATTCTTTTCCAATCGTGTATTCTGTTTTTCGGTGCAGTTTAACCCAAGCGAGCGGCAACATGAAAATGGACATTAATAAATTTCTGGCGATAACGTTAATGGCAAACAGCGCGGGCTTACCGTTGGTAACCCATGCCGATACTGGCCCCATCGCACAAGCGACCTACCTTCTGCCAAATGCCCCCTCTTTTGATGAAACCATTCCGCGGTTTCGTGAAAAATATAATCGCCGCAACCCGGCATTGCCACTACACGAATACCGGGTCATTACCGGCAAAGACATTTATCTGCCTCTGACACGGGCAGCCAGCAAAATCAATGAAAAACTTTACTCTTCGGCAGTACTGGAACGGGGAAGTGAAAAAATCAAAAGTCTGCAACTGACATTACTGCTATCAGAAAATGAAACAGAAACTCAGAACAATCAAATTCTAACAGAGCAGTACATGATAGCGTTGATGCGCCACTTTAATCCGACCCTTTCACAGGATCAAAGCAAAGAGAATATTGATAATTTGCTGAAAAAAAGCAAAAAATTGCCATTTTTCAGCCATAACATCGGAGCCATTCGCTATATTGTGGTAAACGGTAGCAAAAAAACGCTTACTTTCGCAATTGAACCGATTAAGCTGTCGTTATCTGGACCAGAAAACTAATCAAAATTAGTGATAAAAAGCAAAGCTATTGTTTGTAATGATCACTATACTGTGGACCGCTGATCTAACGAATTGATCCCAAGAATGAATTTCATTCAATCCACTACTTAAAAATTCTCTGGTTGGAGGAAAAAACATGCGACATCCATTAGTTATGGGTAACTGGAAATTGAATGGCAGTACCCATATGGTCAACGAACTTATCACTGGCCTGCGTAAAGAACTGAACCATATTGCCGGCTGTGAAGTCGCTATCGCGCCACCAGCACTTTATCTCTCTCAGGCTAAACAAGCGCTGGTTGGCAGCCACATTGCTCTGGGCGCACAAGATGTTGACGTCAACCTGTCTGGCGCATTTACCGGTGAAACTTCCGCTGAAATGCTGCAAGACATTAACGCAGAATACATCATCATCGGCCACTCTGAACGCCGTACTTACCACAAAGAAAGTGACGAATTCATTGCGAAGAAATTTGCCGTTCTTAAAGCACAAGGTCTGATCCCGGTTCTGTGTATCGGTGAAACTGAACAGGAAAATGAAGCCGGCCAAACTGAAACAGTATGCGCAAGACAAATTGATGCGGTCCTGAACACATTAGGTGTAGAAGCCTTCCAAGATGCGGTAATCGCTTACGAACCCGTTTGGGCGATTGGTACCGGTAAATCAGCAACACCAGCGCAAGCTCAGGCTGTACACAAATTTATTCGTGATCACATTGCAAAGAGAGACGCGGCAATCGCAGAGCAAGTGATTATCCAGTACGGTGGCTCTGTGAACGCGGGTAACGCGGCTGAATTATTCACCCAGCCGGATATTGATGGTGCACTGGTTGGCGGCGCTTCCCTGAAAGCTGACGCTTTTGCTGTTATCGTAAAAGCCGCAGCAGCAGCGAAAAGAACCTGATTCAAATTTTAGTGATAATTGTCCGCCGTACACCTACGGCGGTTATTCACTTCTGGCGTTGAATAATCTCATCAAATACACCGCCAGTTACAAAATGCACTTTTTGCGCTTTTCCCCAACCATCGAATACTTTATCAACGGTAAATAATGTTAATTCCGGGAAAATAGACCGGTATTTATCGGCAATCGCTTTATCACGTGGGCGATAATAATTTTTAGCCGCTATCTCCTGCCCAACAGGAGAGTAAAGGTATTGCAGGTATTCTGTTGCCAACTGACGGCTGCCACGTTTATCAACCACCTTATCAACGACAGAAACCGTCGGTTCAGCAAGGATTGAAACGCTGGGTGTCACAATTTCGAATTTATCTTTATCAAGCTCATGGATAGCCAATAAAGCTTCATTTTCCCAGGCAATTAAAACATCACCAATTCCACGCTCGACAAAAGTATTGGTCGCTCCTCTGGCACCGGAATCCAGCACTTCAACATTCTGATAAAGCGCTTTAACAAACGCTTTGGCTTTACTCTGATCCTGATCGTTATGCGCCAACCCATAACCCCACGCAGCCAGATAATTCCAGCGTGCGCCACCTGATGTTTTTGGATTTGGCGTCACAACAGCTACACCTGGGCGAATTAGATCCGGCCAGTCTTTAATTTGTTTTGGATTGCCTTTCCGCACCAGAAAAACAATTGTTGAAGTATAGGGAGCAGAATTATCTGCTAAACGCTTAATCCACCCTTTATCTATCCGGCCACGTTCGGCAATGGCATCCACATCATAGGCCAGAGCCAGTGTCACCACATCCGCCTCAAGGCCATTGATGACAGACGTTGCCTGCTTGCCGGAACCGCCATGAGATTGCCGGATTGTCACTTTATCCCCAGTCTTCTGCTGCCAGTAATCACTGAAAGCCTGATTATATTGTTGATATAACTCTCTAGTTGGATCATAAGAAACATTAAGAAGCTGAAGATTCTTTGCCCACACACTGCTACTGGAAATCAACAGTAACGCCAATGCCACACGCCATCTGACTCTCATTTGAATCTCTCCACAAGCTGTTTTAACTGTTATGAAATTCAAGGCTGACAGAAAGCGTTATCACTCAGAAATAATTAAAAACATTTACTTATATGCAAGAGGAATATACTGAAGAGCAACTACAGCCTCCAAAGAGGCTCAGACTGCTGACAAACCTCATCGAAAATAACGAGGTTTGTTTTTTCATAAAGAAAGTTTTTTCGGAAGCCAACCATAGTCTGGATCGGATGAAATATCGGGAAAAATGGTGGGTCATTGATGTTGGTGGCAATAATTTAAGAGTGATGTTTTTTGCAGATTTTGAGCGTGGGAAAATTTTTATCAAGCACATATCAACTCATGCAGAATATGACAAATTGACGGATTATTACCGGAGGAATAAAGAATGATGATCAACGAAGCAATTCCGGCAGCAAATAGCCTGGTAAGCATTGTCCCTCTCTTAGGGGGCAGCACTTCCCGCAAAGATTATGATGAGGCTATGAAGCTGGTAGAATATCTGGTCGAACACAATCCAGATAGTCCGCTGGTCGATATGCTTACGGCTAAAATTGACACCTACGAAAGTCGTGCGCCAGAGTTTACAAAGTTCAATGAACGTATTGCTAGCACACAAAGCGGTGTCGCAATTCTGCGTACATTGATGGATCAGTACGGCCTGAATCAGACTGATTTTGAAGACGAAATAGGGAAGCGTTCCCTTGTTAGTCGTGTTTTGAAAGCTGAACGTTCGTTAACACTTGAAGCTATGCGTAAACTCTTAGTTCGCTTTGGGTGTACCGGTTAGCGTTTTTATTGATTAATTGATAGCAAAACTACACAACCGGTAACCTGCGGCCATTAAAAAAATGCTGGCATTACTCGCTTAGTTGAGGGTTTTTTCATAATAGATTTCAAGTTGCAAGGCGGCGGCAAGTGAACGCCTCCCCAGGAGCATAGATAACGATGTGACTGGGGTAAGTGAAAGCAACCAACAAAGCAGCAACTTGAAGGATGAAGGGTATAGTACATTTTATATTCTTTAATGCTTGTTCATATTCCTGATTTTTTTCGTGCTTGTTCTGAATCAATAATTCCTAATGCTTCTCCTACTTCTTGTTGAGAAAGTATTACCTTTTAATATTAAGGTGGAAAAAATGGCAACCTCAGTAAAACTTGACGATAACTTGAAAAGCCGGGTCCAGTATTTGGCAAAAGTGCGGCATCGTTCAGCGCATTGGATAATGCGTGAAGCTATACGTGATTATGTAGAGCGTATCCGCCATCAGCCACTACCACGTCGATTCAAAGCTATCTGGAGATCATGAATAAGGCGAGTTAGGTCTTATATCCAATGCGATTCTGTACTGGAATACGACTAGGATTAGCCATATTGTTGATGAGCTTCGGCGGCAAAGTGAAACCCTGTATTGAGCAGGAACCGTGAGAATGAAGTCAGTTTTTAAATCAACAGGAAATATGCTAATGAATATCAGCAATAAGAAAGGTGCAAATATATACACCCCTCTTATATTAAAAATATATGATGCGTGGGTACTTAAAATATCAAATAGTTACGTATGGCGTTGCAATACTGAGAACATTCTTCTTCGCCATTTTCAGATGAGTATGGGAAAAAAACATTTAGATATTGGTGTTGGTACCGGTTACTACATTGCAAAAACAAAAGAAGCATCCAGTAATATAACCTTGCTGGACCTCAATCCAAATAGTCTTGCTGCTGCCTCAAAGCGAATCGGTGTGAACAGGATAAACCATGTATTACAGCATGATATATACATGCCTTTACCAGACAGTGAAAAAGGACAGTATGACACAGTTTCTATGTATTACCTGTTGCACTGTTTGCGGGGAAATATGCATGAAAAAGCGTTAGTTATTGAACATGCATCACAAGCTTTAACTGATAGTGGGAAGCTTCATGGTGCTACCATTTTAGGGAAGGATGTTGAACATAATTGGCTTGGTCGATATTTAATGAATATCTATAACAAAAAGGGAATTTTTTGTAATTACGCGGATTCCTGTGGCGATTTAAAAGAAGTCTTAGATAGGTATTTTAAGGATGTTACGATAAAACAATATGGAACAGTCGCTGTATTTACCGCGACAAATAAAAAACAAGGGAATTAGAATATATTATTGGGGATATTGGAATTATTTCCAATATCCCCCTGAAAACCGTAGATTTCTATCCGTGTATTTATCTGGTAAATTATTATTATCTTTTTTTATTGCACATTCACCAAGAGAATTAAATATGACACATCATATTAATTTTTTCAAAAAAATCAATTAGATGCAATACTCAATATTAATGAAAATGGGAAAGTTTAAATACGGTTTAGGAGACGGTAAAAACTAACAGGTTTACGGAAACTACTCAATTAAAACCACTCATTAAATGGCTTTTTAACTAAAAAGCAGAAAACCCTCGAAATGAGAATTACTTTACAGGGTTATCCTCTTTTTACTTGTTTTCTCTTTTTTAGTGATCGAAAATCTACTTTTTCTTGGTAATTAATCAGTTAAAAGGAAAAAATAGTCGCCCACTCATGCCAGATGTTTAAATGGTACAGAATGACTAAAAACGGCTTATTCCCTGTCATGTTTAATGCATTTATTGGCGATGTTATCCCACCCAGACTAGATTTCATGAGTCCGTTTAATCAAACCAATAAACTTAATGCTGCTTTATTATTTAATGCATTTACCCTTTTATTTAAATAGATGTAGGTAAATAGAGTTAAGTGAAAACCTTGACATCCTCCCCGCCCTAGGACGAGGATTCCTACGACGTTCAGACCGAAGTCTGAATCAGATTATTGACGAAATGCTGGTTTTTTATCCGGCGCTTTGCTTTAATTAAGTTCCGTTCACCCGACGGAGATTGCCGCCATGTTAAGAACACCCCCTCCCCAAACTTTTCCACCAGAAACCCTCTCACTTGACGAACTGGTGCCCAAAAATCATTTGGTCCGTCAAGTCGATGCCGCCATTGATTTTGAATTCATCCGCGAATTAGTCACGCCTTTGTATTGCCACAATAATGGTCGGCCTGCCATCGATCTGGTCATGCTGATTAAAATGATGTTGCTCAGCTACTTGTTTGAATGGACAACATTTTTCATTATGAAAAAAACAAACCCCGTTCTTT
>NZ_JAJAFX010000068.1:0-28484 GCF_025384845.1 Photorhabdus temperata
TATTGGTATTAAGCAGGATCACACATGGCAAAGATTGGCTATATCCGGGTATCAATAAATGACCAAGATAATGGTTTATAGAGAAATACGTTAATAAGAGTAAATTATGAACTATTTTTTAGGGTAGATTTGTAGAAATAACAACCAACTGAAGGTTTAATTCTATATAGCTTTCCATAATACCGATACACTTGTGCCTTTTGTTTTCTTTTTGAACAATGTTGGTTCTGTAACCTATCTCATTGATTTTACGTATTGCTTAGATGAAAAGGTTGTATGTCTTGGTACACAAGGGTTGGTTGGAAGTGGAGCATAATTATGAAATCTTATTTAGACTATACAGCAAACATTTATAAGGTTTCATTTTGCGTAAAATATAACTTTTCTTCATCTGGAATTTAATGATGCTAACTTCCTTCTCAAACAAAGTTTAGGTTAGATTAGTTATTCTCAAGATGATTACAAATAAAATACAGAAAAGAAACTCGCAGTTATAAGCTGCGAGTTTTACTATTAGTATCAGCGTTTCTTTTTCTTCCCTTGAACTGCCTTAAAACGTGGATTGGATTTACAAATAACATACAACCTGCCCCAACGGCGTACGATTTTGCAATCTGGGTGACGGGTTTTCGCCGTTTTAAGTGAACTTAATACCTGCATTTCTACGATCCCTCAATTTATTTACTGCCAATAAAACGCCCAAATTTTTTCTGGAATCGTGCTGTGCTGCCTTCTTGAGACAAAGTTTTCTGCTTACCTGTATAAAAAGGATGTGATTCCGATGATACATCAACAGTCACATACGGATACTCTTCTCCATTTAAGGTAATTGTCCGCTCAGTACGAATAGTGGAGCCAACTGTAAAGTAGGCATTAGCACTGGTATCGTGAAATACGACTACCCGGTAGTTTGGATGGATATCTGGTTTCATAACTTCACCAAAAATGTAATAATATAACATTACAGTATCGCAATTTATTTTTATCATCAAGAAAATAATGAGAAATTTTCTCAATTAAACACAAAAAGCCCCTGTATTTTTAATGTACAGGGGCTTATTTTAATTTCTTATTATAAAGCGATTATTCTACAGTCACTGACTTAGCCAGGTTACGAGGCTGATCAACATCGGTTCCTTTAATCAGCGCAACATGATAAGAGAGCAGTTGCAACGGCACGGTATAAAATATTGGAGCAATCAGTTCTTCAACATGTGGTAATGGAATGATCTTCATTCCTTCGCTGTCTGTAAAACCCGCATCCTGATCAGCAAATACATATAGCAATCCGCCACGAGCACGTACTTCCTCAATATTGGATTTCAATTTTTCCAGCAGTTCATTGTTTGGAGCTACAATGATGACTGGCATATCTGCATCAATCAGTGCCAATGGGCCATGTTTTAATTCGCCTGCGGCATAAGCCTCTGCATGGATGTAAGAAATTTCTTTTAATTTCAGCGCCCCTTCAACCGCAATCGGATACTGATCACCACGGCCAAGGAATAAAGCGTGGTGCTTATCAGAAAAATCTTCTGCTAGCACCTCGATAATTTTATCTTTCGACAGCATGCTTTCGATGCGGCTTGGCAGTGCATGTAATGCATGAACAATTTCTTGCTCCTGTTCAGCATTAACACCTTTTAAACGTCCAAGATAAGCCACCAGCATTAGCAATACTGTTAGCTGGGTTGTGAACGCTTTAGTTGAAGCAACGCCAATTTCTGCACCAGCCTTGGTCATCAAAGCAAAATCAGATTCACGTACCAAAGAAGAACCAGCCACATTACAAACCGTCAACGATGTGAGGTATCCAAGCTCTTTGGATAAACGCAGTGCTGCCAGCGTATCTGCGGTTTCACCCGATTGAGACAATGTAATTAATAAGCTTCCCGGACGACGAGCCGATTTGCGGTAACGGAATTCAGAGGCAATTTCCACATCACAAGAAATACCCGCCAATGCTTCAAACCAGTAGCGGGAAACCATACCTGCATTATAGGATGTACCACAGGCAACAATCTGAATATGTTCAACTTTAGATAACAATTCAGCTGCATTAGGACCAAGTTCAGACAAATCTATCTGCCCATGACTTAAGCGCCCTTCCAGAGTGCTTTTGATTGCCATTGGCTGTTCATAGATCTCTTTTTGCATGTAGTGACGGTAAACACCTTTGTCACCAGCATCATACTGAATATTGGATTCGATCTGCTCCCGTTCAACCGGTTCGCCCTGAGTATTAAAAATATGCACAGTACGGCGAGTTACTTCCGCAATATCACCTTCTTCAAGAAAGATAAAACGACGGGTAACGGGCAACAGAGCCAGTTGATCAGACGCAAGAAAGTTTTCCCCAACGCCTAAACCAATAACCAGAGGACTACCTGATCTTGCAGCGATTATTGTCCCAGGATCACGGCTATCCATGATAACTGCACCATACGCACCACGAAGCTGGGGAATAACACGCTGGACAGCCTCCAGCAAGGTACCACTCTGTTTTTGCTCCCAATGAACAAGGTGGGCAATAACTTCTGTATCAGTATCTGATGTAAACTGATAACCACGCTCAATTAACTGAACCCGCAATTCTTCGTAATTCTCAATAATGCCGTTGTGAACAACAGCAATATAATCAGATACATGCGGGTGAGCATTTTTCTCGTTTGGTTCACCGTGTGTAGCCCAACGGGTGTGCGCAATACCTGTCCCACCAAGGACTGGTTGCTTGTCAACCTCATCAGCAAGTATTTGCACCTTACCGACTTCACGCAGGCGAAGCATATTATTTTCGTTATCAACAACCGCCAGCCCAGCGGAGTCGTAACCACGGTATTCCAAACGACGAAGCCCTTCGATCAGGATTTCAGCAATATCTCGTTGTGCTACTGCACCAACAATTCCACACATCAGTTTTATTCCTAAAAACAGGGCTGATGAAAGCCCTTTATATGTCACGAACCTGATTGTTTTCCGGCTTTGCCGGTCCCCGAGCCTGTAGAGTGGGGATTATTATTTTATTTTTTCTTTACTGGGCGTTTCCAACCCTGAATATGGGTTTGCTTAATTCTGCTTACTACCAATTCATTTTCAGCGATACTTTTTGTCACTGTTGTCCCCGCACCAATTGTTGCGCCTTTGGCAACAGTCACTGGCGCAACAAGCTGAGTATCAGAACCAACAAAAACATCGTCGCCAATGACGGTTTTGAATTTATTAGCACCATCGTAGTTACAGGTAATAGTACCTGCACCAATATTCACATTACGTCCAATCTCAGCATCACCAAGATAAGTCAGATGTCCCGCTTTAGAGCCCTTACCCAAATAAGATTTCTTCATCTCAACGAAATTCCCTACATGGGCTTTTTCAGCGAGTTTAGAACCAGGACGCAAACGGGCAAAAGGCCCAACAGTACAACCAACTTCCATTTCAGAATCTTCAACAACAGTATATGGACTAAGAATAGAATCATCGCCGATAATACAATTCTTTAATATGCAACCTGTGCCAATTTGCACGTTATTACCAAGGGTTACATTACCTTCTATAATGACATTGGTATCAATAACCACATCACAGCCATGAGTCAGTGTACCGCGTAAATCAAAACGAGCGGGATCCAACAGCATAACGCCCGCCAGTAATAATTTTGCTGCTTGTTCAGATTGATAGATACGCTCAAGAGTGGAAAGCTGGAGGCGATTATTCACACCTTCCATTTCACTCAGGCGGCTTGGATGTACTGCTTCAATTTTTCGGCCTTCTTTATAAGCCAGAGCAATCACATCAGTAAGGTAGTATTCACTTTGAGCATTGTTGTTATCCAATTGGGACAACCAACGTTTTAAATCACCACCATTAGCGACCAGAATACCTGTATTGATTTCATTGATTTTTCGTTGATCTTCAGTCGCGTCTTTTTGCTCAATGATTCCGGTTACTTCTCCGTTTTCACGAACAATGCGACCATAACCCGTTGGATTATCCAGAATCGCTGTCAGTAAACCAATACCACCTTCAGGTTTAACCGCCAGCAGACGTTCAAGAGTATCTGCTCCAATCAGAGGCACATCGCCATACAGTATCAGAATATCTTCATCATCAGTAAAATAGGGTGCAGCCTGTTGCATTGCATGTCCAGTCCCTAACTGCTCTGACTGTAATACCCAATTCAACTTTTGATCAGATAAAGCATGCTTCATCAGATCACCACCATGTCCATAAACTAGATGAACATTTTTAGCATCCAACGCCATTGCAGTATCAATCACATGCTGAACCATAGGTTTACCGGCCAGCAAGTGCAGTACTTTAGGGAGATCAGAATACATGCGGGTTCCTTTACCCGCGGCAAGGATCACAACACTTTTTGCACTGTTAGACATAAGAAACCTGATAACTCCAATTTAAGAGAAAAAAGTAAACCTGTTTGCGAGATAAATTACTACATATTTCGCAATACAAAAAAGCCAGTTAGCTTTCACCAACTGGCTTTTTTCTTTAACTGCCTGTATTACATCGCCTTTTTTGTCAGCTCGATTACACGAAGTTTTGCAATCGCTTTAGACAATTCAGCTGATGCCTGAGCATAGTCAACATCACCGTGAGAATTACGGATGTGTTCTTCAGCTTTACGCTTAGATTCCAGCGCTTTAGCTTCATCCAAATCTTTACCACGGATCGCAGTGTCAGCCAGTACGATAACGCCGCTCGGTTGTACCTCAAGGATACCACCAGAAAGGTAAATAACCTCTTCTTCACCGAACTGCTTAACAATGCGTACCATGCCAGATTTTATGGCAGTAAGTAGTGGAGCATGTCCCGGGTAAATACCCAACTCACCTTCACTACCTGTCACCTGAATTTTCTGTACCAAACCTTCAAACATCCCGCTCTCAGCACTGACAACATTCAGATGGTAAGTCATCGCAGCCATGTCAACCTCCGGTCAGCCGTTTTAAAGTTTCTTCGCTTTTTCCACAGCTTCTTCGATGGTACCAACCATGTAGAACGCTTGTTCTGGCAGGTGGTCATAGTCGCCGTCCAGGATTCCTTTAAAGCCACGGATAGTGTCTTTCAAGGAAACGAACTTACCTGGTGAACCTGTAAACACTTCTGCAACGAAGAATGGCTGAGACAGGAAGCGCTGGATCTTACGAGCACGCGCAACCACCAGCTTATCGTCTTCTGACAGTTCATCCATACCTAGGATAGCGATGATGTCTTTTAGTTCCTGATAACGTTGCAGGATAGATTGAACGCCACGGGCAACATTATAGTGTTCCTGACCAACAACCAATGGATCGAGCTGACGACTGGTGGAATCCAGCGGATCCACCGCAGGGTAAATACCCAGAGAGGCAATCTGACGACTCAGTACTACAGTTGCGTCCAAGTGGGCGAAAGTCGTCGCTGGAGATGGGTCAGTCAAGTCATCCGCAGGTACGTAAACAGCCTGTACAGAAGTGATAGAACCGGTTTTAGTGGAAGTAATACGTTCTTGCAGAACACCCATTTCTTCCGCCAGAGTTGGCTGATAGCCTACCGCTGATGGCATACGACCTAGCAATGCAGACACTTCGGTACCCGCCAAGGTATAACGATAGATGTTATCAACGAACAGCAGAACGTCACGGCCTTCATCACGGAATTTTTCAGCCATTGTCAGCCCAGTCAGAGCAACACGTAGACGGTTTCCTGGTGGCTCATTCATCTGACCATATACCAGAGATACTTTATCCAGTACGTTAGAGTCGGTCATTTCGTGGTAGAAATCGTTACCTTCACGGGTACGTTCACCTACACCGGCAAATACGGAGTAACCTGAATGCTCAATCGCGATGTTACGGATCAGCTCCATCATGTTTACGGTTTTACCTACACCCGCACCACCGAACAGACCCACTTTACCACCCTTGGCGAATGGGCAAATCAGGTCCATTACTTTGATACCGGTTTCCAGCAGCTCTTGAGAGTTAGATAACTCTTCATAGCTTGGAGCCGAGCGGTGAATAGCCCAACGCTCTTCTTCGCCGATATCACCTTTCATGTCGATTGGTTCACCCAATACGTTCATGATACGGCCAAGTGTCGCTTTACCAACTGGAACTTCGATTGGGTGACCTAAATCAGTAACACTTAAACCACGGCTTAAGCCATCAGAAGTACCCATTGCAATACAACGAACAACGCCGCCGCCCAACTGCTGCTGTACTTCCAGCACCAATTTAGCTTCGCCGTTTTGAACCTCAAGTGCATCGTATACTTTTGGTACGGTATCTTGAGGGAATTCGACGTCCACCACGGCGCCGATTACCTGGATAATCTTTCCAGTAGCCATCTTGAATCCTCTACGTAATTCGTAAACCTAGCTGTTAAACCGCGGAAGCACCCGAGACAATCTCGGTCAGCTCCTGAGTTATGCTGGCCTGACGAGCTTTGTTATAAACCAACTGCAGCTCTTTGATCAGGCTGCCACCATTATCAGTCGCGGCTTTCATCGCCACCATTCGTGCGGCCTGTTCACTAGCCAGGTTTTCAACGACGCCCTGATAAACCTGCGATTCTACATAACGACGCAGCAGTATATCCAGCAACGCCTTAGGATCAGGTTCGTATAAATAGTCCCAGGATTTCTTCTTCAGCGTCTCATCATCTCCGGCAGGCAGAGGCAACAGCTGAGTAATAGTAGGTTCCTGAGACATTGTATTGATGAACTTATTTGTCACCACATACAATTTATCCAGACGTCCTTCATCGTATGCTCGCAACATGATATTAACCGGCCCGATTAATTCGGACAGTGAAGGGTTATCTCCCATGCCTGTTACCTGAGCAACAACGTTGCCCCCAACAGAAGCAAAGAAAGAGGTCGCCTTAGAGCCGATAAGCGCCAGATCACACTGGACACCTTTATCAGACCAGTCTTTCATGTCTAACAACAGTTTTTTGAACAGATTAGTGTTCAAACCACCACACAAGCCACGATCGGTAGAAACAACCAGATACCCGACACGTTTGGTTTCACGTTCTTCGAGGTATGGGTGTTTATATTCCAGATTACCTAACGCAAGGTGACCAATCACGCTGCGTATGGTTTCTGCATAAGGACGGCTGGCCGCCATGCGATCCTGCGTTTTACGCATTTTGGACGCAGCAACCATCTCCATCGCTTTAGTGATTTTTTGCGTGTTTTGCACGCTGGCGATCTTGGTACGTATCTCTTTTGCGCCGGCCATTCCTGATTCTCCTCATTAACCAGACGGCCCATGTTTAATTAAACCGGGCCGAATAGTGTTACCAGGACTGAGTTGCTTTGAAGGAGTTAAGCAGAGCATTCAGCTTTGCTTCGATCTCATCATTGTAACCACCAGACTGGTCAATCTCTTTCAGAAGATCAGCATGTTCACGGCTGGCATACGCAAGCAGCGCAGACTCGAAATCAATAACTTTAGCAATTTCGATATCTTCCAGATAACCACGCTCCGCAGAAAACAGAGACAGTGACTGCTGTGCAACAGACATTGGTGCATACTGTTTCTGTTTCAGCAACTCAGTTACTTTTTGACCATGATCCAACTGCTTACGGGTTGCATCATCAAGGTCAGAAGCAAACTGAGAAAACGCTGCCAGTTCGCGGTACTGAGCCAAAGCAGTACGGATACCACCAGACAACTTCTTCACGATCTTAGTCTGAGCTGCACCACCGACACGGGATACAGAGATCCCTGGGTTAACTGCCGGACGAATACCCGCGTTGAACAGACTGGATTCCAGGAAGATCTGACCATCAGTAATTGAAATAACGTTTGTCGGTACGAATGCTGATACATCACCTGCCTGAGTTTCAATGATAGGCAGAGCCGTCAGAGAACCCGTTTTACCTTTCACTTCGCCATTAGTGAATTTTTCTACATATTCAGCGTTAACACGCGCAGCACGCTCCAGCAAACGGGAATGCAGATAGAAAACGTCACCTGGGAATGCTTCACGCCCTGGCGGACGACGCAGCAACAGGGAAATTTGACGATAAGCAACAGCTTGCTTAGACAAATCATCGTAAACAATCAGCGCGTCTTCACCGCGATCGCGGAAATATTCGCCCATTGCACAACCAGAATATGGCGCTAGGTATTGTAATGCAGCAGATTCTGAAGCAGTCGCAACGACGACAATAGTATTGGCAAGAGCACCATGTTCTTCTAATTTACGAACAACGTTCGCAATAGTAGAAGCTTTCTGACCAACTGCGACATAAACACATTTAATGCCTGAGCCACGCTGGTTAATAATTGCATCAATAGCCAGTGCTGTTTTACCCGTCTGACGGTCACCGATAATCAGTTCACGTTGACCACGACCGATAGGGATCATGGCGTCAACAGATTTATAACCAGTCTGTACCGGCTGATCAACAGATTGACGGTCGATAACGCCCGGAGCAATCATTTCAACAGCAGAGAAACCATCATGCTCAACAGGACCTTTGCCATCAATTGGCTCACCCAGCGTGTTTACTACACGACCAAGCAGACCACGACCAACAGGAACTTCAAGAATACGGCCAGTACATTTGACCTTCATGCCTTCTGCTAAGTCAGCATACGGGCCCATCACAACCGCACCTACGGAGTCGCGCTCCAGGTTCAATGCGATTGCATAACGATTGCCAGGCAGTGCGATCATCTCACCCTGCATAACTTCGGCTAAACCGTGAATACGAATGATACCGTCATTAACAGATACAATCGTACCTTCATTGTGAGCTTCACTCACTACATTGAACTGAGCAATGCGCTGCTTGATCAGTTCGCTGATTTCGGTGGAATTCAGTTGCATATGCTCCAGTCCCCTTAAGACTGCAAGACGTCTGTTAAGCGATCTAAACGGCCACGAATACTGCCATCGATCACCAAATCACCTGCGCGGACGACCACACCAGCAATAACAGACTTATCAATTTTGCAATTCAGCTTAACTTTGCGTGACAGACGTTTTTCCATCGCTGCAGAAATTTTAGCCAGCTGTTGTTCACTCAGTTCGGCTGCAGAAATCACTTCAACATCAACGGTTGATTCAAGTGACGCACGCAATTGAATAAATTGCTGCAAAACTTCAGGTAACGCCAATAAGCGACCGTTTTCTGCCATAACACGAATAAAGTTCTGAGCATGTTCATCAACCTGTTCACCGCAAATTGCGATAAAGGCATTAGCTAATGTTTCTGATGCCAATGAACCGGAAAGCAGCTCACCAACTTGCTCATTACGAGTCACTTCAGCTGTGAACACCAGCATATTCTGCCATTGTTCTAGCGATTGTTTTTCCACAGCAAAGTCAAAAGCTGCTTTGGCGTAGGGGCGAGCTACAGTAGCGAATTCAGACATGCCCCTCCCTCCTTACAGTTCAGCGACCAGTTTATCAACGATGTCGCTGTTAGCAGCTTCATCCACGGAACGTTCGATGATTTTCTCGGCACCTATGATAGCCAACATAGCGACCTGCTTACGCAACTCTTCCCGAGCACGCTTACGTTCGGCATCAATTTCTGCCTGAGCTTGCGCTACGATTCTGTTACGTTCCTGCTCAGCTTCCGCTTTTGCATCATCAAGGATCTGGGCTTTTTGTTTATTAGCCTGTTCGATGATGACCTGAGCTTCCGCTTTTGCTTTCTTCATTTGGTCGGTCGCATTGGCTTGCGCTAAGTCCAAGTCCTTTTTGGCGCGTTCCGCAGAAGATAAACCGTCAGCAATTTCTTTTTGACGCTTTTCAATGGCCGCCATGATTGGTGGCCATACAAACTTCATACAGAACATAACAAACAGGACAAACGCAATGGCCTGGCCGAGGATTGTTGCATTAAGATTCACAGCACAATACCTCTTTTTAAATTAATGAGTTGACGTAGTTTCGGATTTTTTCTGCAAACTACGCGACAGCAAACATTACGTACAAGCCAAGGCCCACAGCAATCATCGGGATGGCGTCAACCAGACCCATAACGATAAAGAACTGTGTACGCAGCAGAGGGATTAAATCCGGCTGACGAGCAGCGCCTTCCAAAAATTTACCTCCGAGGATGCCGATACCGATCGCAGCACCGATTGCCGCCAGACCCATCATTACAGCGGCAGCCATGTACAGCAGATCCATATTCAGGTTTTCCATGACAGTCTCCAGTTTGTTTCAGTTAAAACACAGTTATTGTGGTAAAAATTAATGTTCTTCAGATGCCATCGACAGATAAACAATCGTCAGAACCATGAAAATAAAGGCTTGTAACGTAATAATCAGTATGTGGAAGATAGCCCAAGGCAGGCTGAGCATCCACTGCGACCACCACGGTAACAGACCCGCTATAAGAATAAAGATCAATTCACCTGCATACATGTTACCAAACAGTCGCAGACCGAGTGATACCGGTTTTGAAAGCAGGCTAACCCCTTCCAGAATTAAGTTAACTGGAATAAACAATGGATGATTAAAAGGCTGTAAAGCCAGCTCTTTTGTAAAACCACCAACTCCTTTCATCTTAATGCTGTAGTAGAGGATGAGGACAAAGACACCAATAGCCATCGACAAGGTAATACTGACATCTGCTGTTGGTACAACACGCAGAGCAGGTAAGCCGAAGACATGTTCACCGATATAAGGGAGAAAATCTATTGGCAGTAAGTCCATCACGTTCATTAATAACACCCAGACGAACACGGTCAGTGCCAAAGGGGCAATAACTTTGCTCTTGCCGTGATACATATCACGGACACTGTTATCAACAAAACCCATGATTAATTCTATAGCAGTCTGAAGTTTGCCAGGTACGCCACTGGTGGCATTAACCGCAACCTTTCTGAATACATACAGAAATAAAATCCCTAATACGACTGAGAAAAAAAGCGAGTCAATGTTCAACGTCCAGAACGTTGCAGAACCACCAGAGTTGGGATCGACCAACTCAAAGGTACGTAGGTCCAACTGAAGGTTATTCAGGTGGTGGCCTATGTAGTCCCTTGCAGTTGAAACTTCTCCTGATGCAGACATGATGCCTCTTACCCTTTTGTTGTTGAAAACCTAACCGTTTATCACAGCTGGTGCGATGATCTGCACAACCAGCACCGCTAAATAAGTCAAACCCAGTGGTGCAAACGCCGCTTTAAACACGCCTAAAGCAACAACCAGCACAGCTATTGCAATAATAACCTTCAACCCTTCGCCAACAGCGAAAGACCATGCAACACGTACAGGAACACCTTCTTCTTTTACTTTCTGAAAACTGGCAAATAGCATAAAAATGGCATTAGATAACCAACATGCTAATCCACCAGCAAAAGCAGAAGTGCCCCATTCTATACTTTTGGTACAAAAAGCCACACTGAGAACAACAAAAGTCATTAACTGCAAAAAAAGCAGTTTCAGTGCAATTCTACCGCTGTAAAGGGATACAGACATGACTTTTGTTTTCTCCCCTTGCACGCCTTGCATATCAGGTTTTGCTAAATGTTGTATAAAACTGCCTTTGCTTAAGTGTGTCAAGTGACAAAAACGTGCAAATTATACGGGCAGCCAAAATGAATTCAATCCATAAGTAACGAAAAGGTGAACAATTATTTAAATTTTTTACTCCGGTGCTAGATTGTAAGCTAATTATTGTGCTGATTTTCTCTCTCTAATAATTTCATGCTCTCAAACTTAAATGTGATTTGAATCACATAAAATTTTCATTTGTTAGTTATATTTAACATTCACCGGGAATATAAATAGAAAACATTAACAGTCAAATCAATAAGTTAATTTAAATTAATAGGAAAAGGTTATTATATTATTGACTTAAATTACCAAACTAATTTTTAGCTGCTTTAAAAAAGCGAATCTGATGAAAAAACGCTTTATCTGATTTTTAAAGTCCCAACTATCTTAATATCAAGATAACGTTATTTTTATGTAATAACGCGGTAAATTAAAGCTGAAACGAGACAAATCATAATTGACGATGTTGACCACAGTATATTGTGCTCAACATCACTAATTATTTATAACTTTATTGACAAATAACAAACTTAGTTTGATTTAAGGATCACCAGATGGCGTTGCCCTTCCAGTTCAGGAACATCTAACTGAATAACTGAATCAACAACAATTCCGGAAGGTAACATGGCAAATTCTTCCTCAGGGAGCACACCTTTAAGCGCATAGAATCGCCCATGAACAGACTCAGGCAAATGGCAACACCAAGAAACCATATCCTGTAATGAGGCAAAAGCACGGCTTATAACACCATCAAAAAGCGGCTCAGAAGAGTACGTTTCAACCCGGCTTTGAACTGGTTCTATATTCTCCAAACCAAGTTCATGTTGAACCTGGCGTAAGAATCTGACTCTTTTACCTAAACTATCCAACAATGTGAAATGAGAATCTGGGCGAACAATAGCTAACGGGATCCCCGGTAACCCCGGACCTGTGCCTACGTCGATAAAACGATGTCCTTGCAGATAAGGGCTGACAACAATGCTATCCATAATATGACGCACCAGCATTTGCTCTGGCTCACGGACAGACGTGAGATTATAGGCTTTATTCCATTTGTTGAGCATATCAACATAAGCCATGAGCTGCTGTTTTTGCTGTTGTGAAAGTGCTATTCCTGCTTTAGTCAGCAGAAACTCTAGTTTATTAAGCACAATAAAAATCCTCTCAGGCACTACGGCGCAGTAAGCCCTGTTTTTTCAGCCATACAAGTAAAATTGAAATTGCAGCAGGTGTTACCCCTGAAATGCGTGAAGCCTGACCAATTGAATTTGGTTTGTGATCATTGAGCTTAGCGACAACTTCATTAGAAAGACCGCTAACTTGACGGTAATCAAGATCAATCGGTAATGATGTGTTTTCATTACGCAATTGTTTTTCAATTTCTTCCTGTTGACGGGCAATGTACCCTTCATATTTGACCTGAATTTCAACCTGATCAGCTGCCTGAGGTTCTTTAAGTCCAGGTGAAAATAGTCGCAATGAAGTTAGGATTTCATAATTCATTTCAGGGCGACGCAATAGATCTTCACCATTAGCTTCTTTCGATAATGGCATTTTTAATATGTTATTGATGTCACCAAGATTATTTGCATGAGGATGAATCCAAATGTTACGCAAACGCTGACGTTCCTGTTCGATCATCTCCACTTTACGGCAATAATGTTCCCAGCGGTAATCATCCACCAATCCTAATTCGTGGCCCTTTTCTGTCAGACGAAGGTCAGCATTATCTTCGCGTAACATCAAACGATATTCAGCCCGGGAGGTAAACATACGGTATGGTTCTTTAGTGCCCAGAGTACATAAATCATCAACCAGGACACCAATATAAGCTTGATCACGACGAGGGAACCATCCCTCTTCTTCAGAAGCGTAACGGGCTGCGTTAAGCCCAGCCAAAAGCCCTTGAGCAGCAGCTTCTTCATAACCAGTCGTACCATTGATTTGCCCGGCAAAGAATAAACCGTGGATAAATTTACTTTCCAGTGTCTGTTTCAGATCTCTTGGATCAAAGAAGTCATATTCTATTGCATAACCTGGGCGAACAATGCAGGCGTTTTCCATCCCTTTCATGGAATGAACAATTTGCATCTGTACATCAAATGGCAAGCTGGTAGAAATACCATTTGGATAAATTTCATTACTTGTCAGTCCTTCTGGTTCAAGAAAGATCTGATGAGCATTGCGATCCGCAAAACGCATAACTTTATCTTCGATCGAAGGACAGTAACGTGGACCGATCCCTTCAATGATCCCTGCATACATTGGGCTGCGATCTAAATTATTGCGGATCACATCGTGTGTTTTTTCATTGGTATGAGTGATATAGCATGGCATCTGTTGCGGATGCTGCCCCACATTTCCAAGAAAAGAGAATACAGGTGTTGGATTATCACTTAGTTGTTGTGTTAGCTGACTAAAATCAATAGTTCTGGCATCAATACGCGGTGGCGTACCTGTTTTTAATCTGTTTACACGTAAAGGTAGATCACGTAAACGCTGTGCTAATGAGATTGCAGGAGGATCTCCAGCCCTTCCACCACTGTAATTTTCCAGACCGATATGGATTTTACCATCAAGGAATGTCCCTACAGTCAGAACAACTGCTTTGGCCCTGAATTTAAGTCCCATACGAGTCACAGCACCAGTGACAGTATCGTTTTCAACAATGAGATCTTCTACAGGTTGTTGGAAAATCATTAAGTTAGGCTGATTTTCTAATGCTGTTCGTATGGCTTGACGGTAAAGAACCCTGTCAGCTTGAGCACGTGTTGCGCGGACAGCGGGTCCTTTACTGGCATTTAAGGTTCTAAACTGAATACCAGCCTGATCGGTGGCTTTAGCCATTAAGCCACCCAGAGCGTCAATTTCTTTAACCAGATGTCCTTTACCGATCCCACCGATGGCTGGGTTACATGACATTTGGCCCAAAGTATCAATATTGTGAGTCAGTAATAAGGTTTGACGGCCCATACGAGCAGCTGCCATAGCAGCTTCAGTACCGGCGTGACCACCACCGATAATGATGACGTCAAATTGCTCTGGATAAAACATGGTGATGAACCTTCAGTTATAAGAATGCTTAGTGTTGCATTAAGGGAAGATAATTCTACTCAAGTTTAGACGATAGACCAAGTAGGTAAGATCGCCGGTAATTAAAAGAAGATCTTTTTTATTTAAAGATCTCTTTATTAGATCTTTTATTAGGATCATGATCTTTTGTGGATAAGTTATTTTTACTTAGAAAGATCATAACATTGTAAAGGATCATTTACTGTGAATGATCCGTGATCCTAGCCGGTATAAACTGGGATCTAAACAGCAAGTTATTCACAGTGTGATTATGCATTGATAGTTATACTATGGATAACTACGGGTTAACCCCCGCTTTTTATATGAGTTATCCACAATCGTTCGCTGTTTTTTTGTTCAAATCAGAGTGAGTTTGCCCAAATTTTAACCCATTCTTCTGCGGGATCTTCGGGGATCTCATGTTGTTGGATATCAATTTCCAGACGATCGCCGAGGCGTTTGGCCCCATTTTCCACCAATAGTTGATCAAGCGATCTTATTGCCCCACAGAAAGTATCGTATTCAGAACTGCCAATACCAACAGCACCAAATGTTACTTTGCTGAGATCAGGTTTTTGTTTAGAAATTTCTTCTGCCAGTGGTTGTATATTTTCTGGTAATTCCCCAGCCCCATGTGTGGATGTGACTACCAACCAGAGCCCTTCTTGAGGAAGTTCATTGAGAGAGGGGCCATGCAGCATTTCGGTGGAAAAACCAGCATCTTCCAGAATTTCAGCCATATGTTCAGCTACGTATTCAGCACTGCCCATAGTGCTGCCGCTGATTAAGGTAATAGTGGCCATAGTGATCCCTACAGATTTCAAGAGCGGCTATTGTACGCTGTGAATCTGTTGGGATCTACCTGTGGATAATGTGGTTATAACAAATTTTATCTTATGGCTTGATTGTTCGCATAATCGGGTTTTGCAAGGAGATCAGGGTTTCTGTTGATTGGATCTCATCGATAGTCTGTATTTTGTTGATAAGTACATCTTGAAGAGATTCAATTGAGCGGCACATAACTTTAGTAAAGATGCTGTAGTGGCCTGTTGTATAGTAGACTTCAACGACTTCATTCAGGTTACTTAATTTTTTTAGGGCTGATGGGTAATCTTTAGCGCTTTTAAGAATAATGCCAATAAAGCAACAAACATCATAACCAAGTTGTTTAGTACTGATATCTACTCTGGTACCGGTGATGATCCCTGCTTGCTTCATTTTTTCTACACGAACATGAATAGTTCCTGGGCTGACAGCAAATTTCTTTGCCAGTTCGGCATAAGGTGTACGTGCGTTGTCCATTAAAGCGTGAAGTATGTCACGGTCCAGATTATCGATCTGATAAATTTCTGCCATTTTCAGCTCCATTTTTTATCGAATTTTCATTTTTTCTATATTAAAAATGAATTTTATAAAGCATAAAGACTATTTTTATTAAAGTATATTGAATTTATACCTCATTCTATTGCTTAATGTTTGCAACAGGGCATCAGGGCTACCTAAAAATTTGAGAATAATATTATGAAAAAGTCATTTATTGAGAAGCAGCAACAAATTAGTTTCGTGAAATCCTTTTTTTCCCGTTTGCTGGAAAGCAAGCTGGGTCTGATTGAAGTACAAGGGCCAATCCTAAGTTGTTTGGGTGATGGTATTCAGGATAACTTGTCCGGCCATGAAAAGGCTGTTCAGGTGAAAGTGAAAACGTTACCGGATTCAACTTTCGAAGTAGTGCATTCACTGGCTAAATGGAAACGTAAGACACTGGGCCGTTTTGATTTTCAGCCGGAGCAAGGGCTTTACACCCACATGAAAGCATTGCGTCCGGACGAGGATCGCTTAACACCAATCCACTCTGTTTATGTTGATCAATGGGATTGGGAAAAAGTGATGGGAGATGGGCAACGCTCACTTGCTTATCTAAAACAGACAGTAGGCAAAATTTACGAAGCAATAAAAGAAACAGAAAAAGCTGTCAGCAAAGAGTTTGGTCTGGCACCGTTCCTGCCAGATCAAATTCACTTTGTTCACAGTGAAACGCTTCTGAGCCGTTATCCAGATCTGGATGCAAAAGGTCGCGAACGTGCTATTGCTAAAGAACTGGGTGCTGTTTTCCTCATTGGTATTGGTGCGAAATTATCTGATGGTCAAGCACATGATGTTCGTGCACCGGATTATGACGACTGGACGACGCCAAACAGTGATGGTTTTGCTGGTCTGAACGGCGACATTATTGTCTGGAACCCTGTATTGGAGGATGCTTTTGAGATCTCTT
Organism: Photorhabdus temperata; assembly: GCF_025384845.1. Lineage (NCBI taxonomy): Bacteria > Pseudomonadati > Pseudomonadota > Gammaproteobacteria > Enterobacterales > Morganellaceae > Photorhabdus > Photorhabdus temperata. Next base: position 16,877 of record NZ_JAJAFX010000068.1, read on the forward strand.
CTATGGGTATCCGTGTTGATGCAGAAGCACTGGAGCGCCAATTGACGCTGACAGGTGATGAAGAGCGCTTGCAATATGATTGGCATCAGGCGTTACTCAAAGACGATATGCCACAGTCGATTGGCGGAGGTATTGGTCAATCCCGTTTGGTGATGTTACTGCTGCAAATGAAACATATCGGTCAGGTTCAATGCAGCATATGGTCACCTGAAGTACGCGAAACGGTAGAAGGCATGCTCTGATTCAATTCAGTGACGCCATTTTCGCAGTAAACGGCTTTTAAGTCCGGTATCAAAACGCCAGATATGATCGAATATCCGCATAATACCGGGCTTACCATATTGGGACATGGAGACCGCATGGAAGCGGTGTTGCTGATGCTGTTGCAGATTTTTTATCTGATGGATTAGTGAGTCCGGTAAACGCTGGGCAATGAAATCTGAAATAACAACAGCATCAGCATCTTTCCAACATTGCTCTTTCATTTTTTCTATTGTGCTTGCCAGACAAAAAGCTAAATCTGTTCCTCCTCTAAAAGTCTGGCTGAGAAAACGAATAGCTTGCTCCAGGCCATCAGGTGAAGATAGTTCATAGTGCACAATTTCTGTAGCAAATAACATGATGTGACAGTTACGATCATCTGCTAATGCAATGCGTAACAGTGCCAGACAAAAAGCTTTGGCGCATTTTTCATTGAATCCTCCCATAGAGCCGGAAGTATCCACACAGATAATAAATGGCCCTCTTGGCTTTTCCTCCTGATTATAATGAGTGACTGGTCGTAATGTTGTTTTCTGTTGCCAGCTATCGCCTTGTAAGCGATAGGTCAATAAGCGCTTTTCCACCAATCTGCGATAAAATTCATATTCCAGATCTTCAATTCCCAATATTGCCAGTTCTGTTGGTAACAGGCGTAAGATATCATCACTTTGCCCTATGCCATTTACCTGTTCAGGAACGGTATCAGGTGTTCGTTCAATGGTAGTAAATGGTTCGAGAAGATGGCTTTCCTGTGGTTTTGATTTTGCAGATTGGCTACGACCAAGTAATTGAGCCAGTTTTTCCAGTTCTGGTTGTTGGTGAAGAAATTCACTATAGCGAATCAATAACTGTTCATCATTTCGGGAATGGTTTAACTGACTTTTACTCATATCCCATAACCGTCCAGCCGCCCTGTCATTTTCACTGAAAACAGGATCAAGATTACCGCTTAGTGTTAGCCGTTGTTGCAATTCTGCCAGTAATTGCTCTTTTTCTTGTTCCAGTAATTTCTTGTGGAAAGTTGTAGTTTGCAGGATCAAGCTGAGCCGCCATCGTTGGATAAACAGGATTTGTAATGCATTTGAATGCTCGGTAGTGCTGGTTACCAATTTCTGTGCTTCTTCAATAAAAGGGGATTTAATTTGGTTCAGTCTTTCCAGAATATAGGGAAGTTTAAGATAAAAATTATCGGTGTTGGTAGACAGTAATTGTTGATATAACTGAAATTCTTCTGCCAGGGTGGCAGGAATCAGCGCTTCTTTAATTCTTTGTTGTAAATCTTGTTTCCAACCGGGAATGTCTTTCAGTAGTGTACGTTTTAAACGAGGATATTTTTCAAAAAAAATAGCTAACTGAGGTGAAGCCAGAAGAGTTAATATGACTTCTTCTATCAGTTCTCCTTCGTTTATTGACAGTAAAAGATCAAGGGTTGTTAGGCTAATCATTTAGTTAGCTGCCTATTTTTATTTTCAACTGGTTGATTTTATCCGTCAGCTGGATAAAACTTTGTTCTATTGCAGCAAACCAATGGTTCTCAATGAATATACATGGCTGATGCTGACTAAATAATTGGCGTTGATGGTGAATCTCTTGATTAATTTTTTCCAGTTTTTCCAACCACTCGCTGTTTTTTTCGTTTTGTTGATGTTGACTATCTGGTAAATATAAAGTAGAGGAACGACGGCTAATATCAAAAATCTCTGGTTGGTGTGCTGAATTAATTTCGGCTGTTATATCTTGTGGAAAACCGATACCGTTCAGGCGGGCTGGTAAACTCCCTCCTTTATTTATCCAGGTATTTAGCATCTTTTTTTCCGTTTCAATAAAATTGACTTGAATATCATGGATATGAAGAGGTGTATGCAGGAAAAAAGTCAATTTTTCTTCATTGATGTGATCGGGTAGCGAATATTGTATTTTGCGTCCAAACAAACTTGTTTGTTTTTCCAGGTACAACGCCTGCTGATTATTTTTATCCTGACGGGCTTGAATCCATTGGTGATAAAGTGAATCAATTTGCTGAGATGATACTCTTTGCTGATATGCTTGTTCGACCATGAGAGTATTCAGATATTGAGGTAATAATTTGAAAGAGTGAAGATCATACCACAGACAATCTTTCAACAATATTAAATCAAGTGGCGATATTTCTCTTCTGCCGTTGAAGAAAGCGCTAGCTTGTAATAAATGAATTGCTTTTTTCCAGCGTCGGTCTGAAACATAAGGTGAATGTTCTGTCGAATCAAGTTGCTGACGTAGATGATAGATAATATCAAAACAATTCTCTGGTAGGACTATTTTATTAATCTCTTTTTGCCATTGATGAAACTCTTCACTTGTTATCTGAATATTTTCTGGGACAGGGTTATCATTTTCATTTTTTTGGTTAGTAAGTAATGCCCGGAAGTTCTGTTTTTCTTGAATTTTATCCAACCAAATACGGATTAGCATTCGGTCATAAAGAGCCTCAAGGCTACTATCTGCTTCAGGTAATTCATTAGATGCTGTTATCAGTAATCGCATCGGAATTTTCTCTTCTGTATCCCCATTCCTGAATTTTCTTTCGTTAATTGCAGTCAGCAAGGTATTGAGAATTGCCGGGCCGGCTTTCCATATTTCATCGAGAAAGACAATTTCAGTTTCAGGTAAATAGCCGGTGGTCAGTCGCTGATAACGTCCTTCTTCTTTCAATGCTTGAATAGAAAGGGGACCGAAAATTTCTTCGGGAGTGGAGAAACGGGTCATCAGATACTCAAATGCTCTGGCATCACGAAACGCAAATTTTAATCGGCGGGCTATCAGACTTTTTGCGATCCCTGGGGGACCGAGTAGAAAAACACTTTCCCCGCACAGTGCAGCTAGCAGGCATAAACGAATCGTCTGTTGTCTTTCATACAGACCACTCTCCAGATAGTTACTTAAACAAGCTATTTTTTCTGCTAATAATCGCATAATTCATACCAATATTATCTGTTGGGGTAAATAAAATCTAATCACTCTTCTTCATAGATGTTAATCATCATTTATTGATGAAGACTATATTTACCTTAAAAATCGATTCAGCGTCAAATATTCAATAAGTTAACGTTTATTTTCGGTTTTTTTATTGTTGAAACGTTATCGATAACGATCACACTTTTGTATTATTAATGTTGCATTTTAAATGTTACTTTCTATATTACTTTAATAGCGAAACGTTTCGCTAATGGAATAAAAAAATGAAAAAAGGTGCATTACTTAATTCTGAAATTTCAGCCGTAATTTCTCGGCTGGGGCACACTGACCAGATTACAATTGGTGACATTGGGTTACCAATTCCTTCTTCAGCCCAGCGGATTGATTTAGCGCTAACCCAGGGGATCCCTAGTTTTATATCCGTTCTTAATGTCGTGACACAGGAAATGCAGGTTGAAGCTGCATTTTTAGCAGAGGAGATCATTATCTATAATCCTTTGATACATAAATTAATATTATCTCAGATTAAGGAACTGGAGGAACAACAAGGGAATTCAATTATTGTGGAATATATCAGTCATAATATATTGAAAGAGAAGATGAAATATAGCCGAGCGATGATTCGTACTGGAGAGAATTCTCCTTATGCCAATATCATCCTTTGTGCTGGTGTGACTTTCTGAGGTGGTTATGCGACCTGCACTGGAACTAAAAGGAATTAGTAAATCTTTTCCTGGTGTTAAAGCATTATCTGGCGCGGCACTACGTGTTTATCCGGGTAAAGTTATGGCATTGGTAGGGGAGAATGGTGCAGGTAAATCCACGATGATGAAAGTGTTGACCGGAATATATACCAAAGACACAGGTACAATTCATTATTTGGGAAAAGAAGTGATTTTTTCTGATCCTAAATCTTCTCAGGACGCGGGTATTGGGATTATCCATCAAGAATTAAATCTTATTCCCCAACTGACTATTGCAGAAAATATTTTCTTGGGACGTGAATTCGTTAATAAATTTGGTGCTATTGATTGGAAAAAAATGTATCAGGAAGCCGATCGCCTTTTGAAAAAGTTGAATTTAAGTTACAGCAGTCACTGGCGAGTAGCTGAACTTTCTATCGGTGATCAGCAAATGATTGAGATTGCTAAGGTGCTGAGTTTTGAATCCAAAGTTATCATTATGGATGAACCAACTGATGCACTGACTGATACAGAAACTGAATCATTGTTTAACATAATACGTGAACTGACATCGCAGGGGTGCGGTATTGTTTATATCTCTCATCGTCTGAAAGAAATTTTTGAAATTTGCGATGATGTTACGGTATTCCGTGATGGACAATTTATTGGTGAAAAGCCGGTAAAACAGTTAAAAGAAGAGACTCTGATTGAAATGATGGTTGGGCGAAAACTGGAAGAGCAATATCCTCGCCTAAATTTTCCTCGTGGTAAGAAGCGGCTTGAAGTTAAGCAAATTTCTGGTCCCGGTGTGACAAATGTTAGCTTTTCCCTTTATAGCGGAGAAATTCTGGGTATATCGGGGTTAATGGGGGCTGGCCGTACTGAATTAATGAAAATTATTTATGGTGCGTTGCCAAAAACTCAAGGACAAATCACTCTGGATGGGACGCCTGTTGTAACCCGTAATCCTCAGGACGGATTAGCTTGTGGGATTGTTTATATTTCAGAAGATCGGAAGTGTGATGGATTAGTTTTGGATATGTCAGTTAAAGAGAATATGTCTCTTACCGCTTTACGTTATTTTAGTAATAAATCAGGTAGCCTGAACCATAAAAAAGAGCAGCAGGCAGTCAATGACTTTATCAAGTTATTTAATATCAAAACACCTTCAATGGAGCAGACGATTGGCCTACTTTCTGGAGGTAATCAGCAAAAGGTGGCAATTGCTCGTGGATTAATGACCAGACCAAAAATTCTTATCTTGGATGAGCCGACTCGGGGAGTCGATGTCGGTGCAAAAAAAGAAATTTATAAACTCATTAATCAGTTCAAAAAAGAGGGCTTGAGTATCATCCTTGTCTCTTCTGAAATGCCGGAAGTGATAGGAATGAGTGATCGTATTTTGGTCATGTATGAAGGTCATATCAGCGGAGAATTTTTTGCTGAACAGGCAACTCAAGAAATTTTGATGGCGGCGGCTGTTGGTAAACAATATGGAACGATTCGGGAGTAATTCAGTATGAATTCGAACATATCACCGACATCTAAGCGTTGGTTTACTAAAGAGTGGTTACTGAAGCAAAAGTCATTGATTGCGTTGTTAGTATTGATAGCCGTAGTTTCTTCTCTTAGCCCAAATTTTTTCACGTTAAATAACTTGTTTAATATTCTGCAACAGACATCAGTCAATGCCATTATGGCAGTTGGGATGACATTGGTTATTTTAACATCGGGTATTGATCTGTCTGTTGGTTCATTGCTTGCATTGACAGGTGCAGTAGCAGCTTCATTGGTTGGTATGGAAGTTAATGCGCTGGTGGCTGTAGTGGGTGCTTTGGCTTTAGGTGCTGCGATCGGTGCTTGTACAGGAATAATCATTGCTAAAGGTAAAGTACAGGCTTTTATTGCCACTTTGGTCATGATGTTATTACTTCGTGGAATAACCCGCGTCTACACTGATGGTAGCCCAATAAATACAGGATTCAGTAATAATGCGGATCTGTTTGGCTGGTTTGGTATTGGTCGTCCATTAGGAATTCCTACTCCAATATGGCTGATGTTGATAGTTTTTGTTATTGCATGGTATCTCCTGCACCATACCCGTTTAGGTCGTTATATTTATGCTCTGGGTGGTAATGAATCGGCTACCCGTTTGTCTGGTATCAGTGTCGATAAAATCAAGATTATCGTTTACGCCTTATGCGGTTTACTGACGGCATTAGCAAGTATTATTGAAGTGGCCCGTCTTTCTTCTGCTCAACCAATGGCGGGAAGTGGCTATGAATTGGATGCTATTGCTGCTGTCGTTTTGGGCGGAACCCGTCTGGCTGGTGGTAAGGGATTAATTTCCGGGACTTTGATTGGCGCGCTAATCCTCGGTTTTTTAAATAATGGCTTAAACTTATTAGGTATTTCTTCTAACTACCAGATGATTGTTAAAGCAAGTGTAATATTGTTGGCCGTTCTGGTTGATAACAAAAGTGGTAAATAACCTCATCCTACAGGAAATAAAACAATGAGAATGAAGAAATTAGTCACAATTTTATCTGCTGTTGCACTAGGCGCGACTATAAGTGTAAATGCGTTAGCGAAAGATACTATCGCGTTAGTCATTTCTACACTAAATAATCCATTTTTTGTCGCTATGAAAGAGAGTGCTCAAAAAGAGGCGGATAAATTGGGTTATAGCCTAATTGTGCTGGATTCCCAGGATAACCCAGCGAAAGAATTAGCTAATGTTCAGGATTTGACGGTACGTGGTACGAAACTAATGCTGATTAACCCAACTGATTCTGATGCTGTAGGTAATGCCATTATCATAGCTAACAGTGCGAAAATTCCGGTAATTACTCTCGATCGGATAGCGAATAAAGGTACGGTTGTCAGCCATATTGCTTCTGATAACCGCTTGGGTGGTAAAATAGCGGGTGATTTTATTGCTGAAAAATTAGGGAATGAAGCCAACATTATTCAGTTAGAAGGTATTACAGGTACTTCTGCTGCCCGTGAACGTGGTGACGGATTTAATAAAGCAGCACAAGAACATAAGTTTAATGTGCTGGCTAGTCAGCCTGCTGATTTTGACCGTACCAAGGGTTTGAATGTTATGCAGAACCTATTGACAGCTCATCCGGTTATACAAGCTGTATTTGCTCAGAATGATGAGATGGCGTTGGGGGCTCTGCGTGCTTTACAGACAGCAGGTAAAAGAGATGTATTAGTTGTTGGCTTTGATGGCACGGAAGAGGGTATCAAAGCTGTTCAAGGTGGGAAATTAGGCGCGACAATCGCTCAACGTCCTGACCAGATTGGTATCGTTGGCATTCAGACAGCAGACAAGGTGCTGAAAGGTGAAAAAGTTGATGCTGTTATTCCTGTAGAACTGGAACTGGTTATTAAAAAATAAATCGGTATTACTGTGCTGTTGCTAATTGATGGTAACGGCATAATGGAAAAGGAATAGATTTAATGGGTACAGCAAAACTTGCAGTGCTTGGCAGCATTAATGCTGACCATATTTTGAATCTTGAATCGTTCCCTCGTCCGGGTGAAACGGTGATCGGGAAACAATACCAGATTGCTTTTGGTGGTAAAGGTGCTAATCAGGCGGTAGCAGCAGGTCGCAGTGGTGCTGATATTGCATTTATTGCTTGTGTTGGTGAGGACGATATTGGTTCTCGTATCTGCCAGCAGTTAGCAATGGATAATATTAAAACTTCTGGCATTGAAGTTATTGAAGGCGAAACAACCGGTGTAGCGCTGATTTTCGTTAATCAGCAAGGTGAAAATGTTATTGGTATCAATACAGGGGCTAATGCTGCACTGACACCGGAATATTTCTATCGCTACCAAAATATTATTGAAGAGGCGGATGCGTTATTAATGCAACTAGAGTCTCCATTGGAAACTGTACAGCTTGCCGCAGAGATAGCTAAACAAAATGATACGAAGGTAATACTTAATCCGGCGCCGGCACAAAAATTATCTGATCAATTGCTCTCGCTGGTGGATATCATTACTCCGAATGAAACTGAAACTGAATACCTGACTGGAATTACAGTAAAAGATGATTCAGGTGCGGAAAAAGCGGCTCAGATATTGCATGATAAAGGTATTGCAACAGTCATTATCACATTGGGTAGCCGTGGCGTATGGTTGAGTGAAAAAGGTCAGAAAGGAGAAATTGTTCCGGGATTTAAAGTTAAAGTTGTAGATACAATTGCGGCGGGAGATACTTTCAATGGAGCGTTCGTGACAGCTTTGCTGGAAGGAAAAACAATGTTATCTGCGGTACGGTTTGCCCACTCTGCTGCTGCAATAGCGGTAACCCGTCAGGGAGCTCAGCCTTCTGTCCCGTGGCGAAATGAAATTGATGCATTTTTAACTGAACAGGACTGACTGTGGCTACAATGAAAGATGTTGCCCGTTTTGCAGGCGTCTCCACTTCAACTGTGTCTCATGTTATTAACAATAACCGTTATGTCAGTGATGGTGTAAAAAAGAAAGTTAATGATGCTATTGAGCAACTAAATTATGCTCCATCGGCGCTTGCACGAAGTCTTAAAATCAAGCAGACCAAAACTATTGGTATGTTGGTAACAACCAGTAATAACCCTTTTTATGCTGAAATTGTAAGAGGGGTTGAAAGAAGCTGTTATGAACGTGGTTACAGCCTTGTCTTGTGTAATACAGAAGGTGATGCTAAACGGATGGATTACAGCATGGAAACGTTGCTGCAAAAGCGAGTAGATGGGCTGCTGATCATGTGTACTGAGAACCAGCACAATTCTTGTAATGTTTTGCGCCGTTATCCCCCTGTACCTATGGTTATGATGGATTGGTCTCCATTTGATATTGTTAGCGATGTTATTCAGGACAACTCCTTGTTGGGAGGAGAGATGGCCACCAATTACCTCATCCGCTGTGGTTTTAAGAAAATAGCCTGTATTGCAGGTCCGCAAGATAAAACGCCTGCTAGCCATCGGTTGGAAGGATATAAAAAAGCAATGGCAGATGCTGGTCTTGTTATTCTTGAAGGATATGAAATTTATAGTGATTTTGAATTTTCTGGTGGTTTTGAATCAATGCAAAAATTGCTGCAACATCCAGAGCTACCTGAAGCTGTTTTTGCTGGCAATGATGCAATGGCTGTTGGCGCTTATCAGGCTCTTTATCAAGCAGGGCTTTCCGTGCCGGATGATATCTCTATCATTGGTTATGATGATATCGACCTGGCCCCTTATATGATCCCACCTTTAACAACCATTCATCAGCCAAAAGATGAATTGGGAAAACTGGCTGTTGATACTTTGCTTTATCGGATGGATAACCCAGAGAGTGATCCTAAGTTGTTAGTATTAACTCCAACATTGATTGAACGTAACTCAGTTTCCCGTTCTTAAGTATTCTGTTTCTTACTTCTTGATCATATTATCTCCATCTTTCTTATGTAATAACAGGAAGGTGGAAGAAGAGAGTAAAGTGATTATTCCCACTGTAATAAAAGTGTTGTGGAAGTTATCGACGGTTGTTCCATCAGGTATGGACTCATAGAAACGGAGAATAGCTGCACTCGCTGCAACACCGAAACTAATAGACAACTGCTGAGTTACCGCTAATAAACTATTTCCTGAGCTGGCATTATTATCGGTCAGATCAGCCAGAGTAATAGTATTCATCGAAGTAAATTGAATGGACACGGCCATACCTAATAAGAAAAGTGGGATAACTAAAAGAACAACGGACATTTCTGGTGATTGCAGTGAAAATTGGGAAATTATTAATCCGATGATGACTGTTATGCTAACCAGAGTTTTACGATAACCGAAACGTGTTAATACATTAGTAACAAAAGATTTAGCTATAACAGAACCGATAGCTGTTGGTGCCATCGCCATCCCGGCAAGGATTGCTGAATAACCAAAACCAACTTGTAGCATCAGAGGCATCAGAAAAGGAATACACCCAGTTCCCAGGCGTGTAGCAATATTACCGATAATACCGATAGAAAATGTGCGAGTACGGAATAACTTTAGACTGATAAGTGGTTGAGGGTGTTTTCTGGCATGCATCAGGTAGCCAAATAATATCATAAAACCGCCGGCCATAACTATGAGAGGTATATAGCCTGGTAACGAACTCTCTCCCAGTAAATCCAAACTAACGGAAACCATGACTAAACTCAGTCCAAAAAGTATGAAACCGAAAAAGTCGAATGAACGCTTTGGCATTGTGAAATTAGGCATATGCTTTTTAGCATAAATAATTCCCAATAAACCAATTGGAATATTGATAATAAATATCCAATGCCAGGTAGCATAAGTGACTAATAATCCACCGAGCATAGGACCAAGAATTGGCCCTACTAATCCTGGCATGGTGACAAAATTCATAACGGGTAAAAGTTCACTGCGTGGATATGCGCGTAATAAAGCAAGACGGGCAACCGGCATCATCATTGCACCACCAATTCCCTGAATTACACGGGAAATAACCAGAAAAGCCAAATTACCTGACAAAGCACAGGCTAGGGAGCCTAAAGAAAATAAGGATACAGCAAAAATAAATACCCGGCGGGTACCAAAACGATCTGCTAGCCAGCCACTGACTGGAATTAGTAAAGCAACAGTCAGAGTATAGCTGACAACAGCAGATTGCATCGCCAGAGGTGAGTGTTCGAGGCTTTCAGCAATAGCGGGTAATGCTGTGTTGAGAATTGTTGCATCTAAAGCTTGCATAAAAAAAGCTATTGCAGCAATCCAGGGTAGCCCCGCCATATTACGAGCGGTTTTTACCATTAATCGTCCTGCTGTATTTATCTAACCAATGTTTGATTAGATATTAATCTAACACATTACTATATAAGATCATTCATGCTCTGTTAATAACTTTTGGCAAGCGAGAAGTGCTCTGCGACTGTCACCTTTGATGATTGAATCAACAATTGTTTTATGAGCTTCCAGTTGCACAACTTTGTCGGAAATAATAGCTTCGAAATAGTTCTGATAAACGGGGCGAAATAAGTTGGCAAAAGAACCTAAAAATGGGTTTCCACAGGATTTATAAATGGTGTGGTGAAACTGGTAATCAATATCTATCCATTTTTCCCGGTTAAAATTTTCTTTCAACAGATACATTTCATCTATGAGTTGTAAAAGCTGCTTCTTTTGCTCTTGTGTGGCATTTTTCGCAGCAAGAAAGCAAGCTTGTGGTTCTATTGCCAATCTTACTATATGGAAGTGTTCAATCACCTGGTTAAGATTATCACGATTCATCCACCACTTTAATAAATCCTGATCAAGGAAATTCCAGTGCATAGTTGGCATGATGCGGGTACCAATACGTGGGCGAGGTAATAGCATACCCTTGGCTGCAAGTATTTTTATCGCTTCGCGAACAGAAGTTCTGCTGACGTCGAACTGTTCAGCGAGTTCTATTTCACCAGGGAGGATGGTTTCAGTTTTATATTCACCAGACAAAATCTGTTGTCCGATTTTTTCAGCTAAAAGATAAGAAAGGTTTTTCTGGGAAGCTTTTCTTTGTTCTTTAAATTGCATAGTAGATTTGAACCTTTTCCCGCATTTATCCATTTATACTACTTTAGTTTAGGAATAATTACTGTCGATGACATCCGTTTTTGTGTGAAAAAAAAACAAAAACACACATTTTGTTGAAAAAATCCGCGAACGACAGTTTTTTTTAAATAAACG
>NZ_JAJAFX010000069.1:0-27708 GCF_025384845.1 Photorhabdus temperata
GGGGTTAAACACTTAATTATTTTCGCTGATATGGATCTGCATTCAGCGACCGGCCACGCTGCGGCTTTTGAGTGTGCCAGGGGTAACCTCGTTGCTAAAAACGATTTAGAAACGGTCAGTATTCGCTGGCCCGATCACGGTGATTTTAATGACATGCTACTTAACGGTGATGAAGTGCGTGAACTGTCTTTTAATAAGTGGGTGGAATAATGAAGATAACTGATAACTTAAAACACAAGGCACTGTTTGCTATTCCTGAACCAAGCTACGGCACGGAACTGGCAACCTATGAAGCTGCGCTGGAACTGACTGAACCGGAAAAAATTAATGTTGGTGGGGGAATGTGCTGATGCGTGACATTCAACTAGTTTTAGAGCGTTGGGGTGGATGGGCGGCTGATAATAGAGAAGACGTTTATTGGTCTCCCATTGCTGCCGGATTTAAGGGACTCATACCCAGTAAAGTAAAATCTCGGCCACAGTGTTGTGAGGATGACGCTATTGTTATTTCTAGCTGTATGGCAAAGCTGAATCAAAAGAATGACGATATCCACGATTTGTTATTTGACTACTATGTATTCGGTAAAACATTCATGCAATTAGCTTATGAGCATAAATGCTCTGACGGTCATATCGGTAAAAAATTACAAAAGGCGGAGGGTGTTATTGAAGGAATGCTGATAATGCTAGATGTAGAACTGGAAATGGATAAATATGTTCAAAAAATTGCAGCCTAATTTAATAAAAGAGTTTACGTACGTAAAAAACTGAATATTATGATAAGAGTGATAGCTATGTCACACAGCTTATCGAATTAACAAGCCTCGTTATTCCGCGAGGCTTTTTCATTTTCGCCGCCGCAACGTCTCAACACTCCAATCTTTGTTGCGGTCGGCATTCTATTACTTGTGTCCCCAACGCTACAATCAACGCTAATTAAAACGAATATTGAGATTGTTTAAAGTTGAATTGAGTTTACAACCATAATGCTAAATCTGAGGTGCGTGAGTGAAAGTATCAATAGAATTGGACGGCGATACGATTTGGTATCGCGATGAGGAAAAAGGGGAGGGGATGGCCTCAACCGGGTATGTAAAGGACGGCACACAGCAGAAAATTATTGCCGTCCTTGAAGCATCACTATCTCAGGCCAAAGCTGAAGCTCTATGCTGGAATAACCGAAATTGAGTGGTGAATGGTTGCTGATCCTCCACCTAAGTCAATTGTAACGTTCCAGTGTCCGCTATAGGGTGCGGTCAGTCTTGCTGGAAGGCGCTGGAAAAAGCCTCCTCCGCCATGGTGTTGGAAGCCATGACCGCTTCTGTAGTTGCTAAAGTTACTATCCGTCATTAACAAAACATTGCATTGGTGAGAGCATTGTACGACGACCACATCTCCCTGATTGAGATGCATTCGTTTGTGCAGAAACTGCATTTTATTTCCTCTTAGAGGTCATCAGCCATCCCTCTATGTTGGTTGAAATTTGGCTGAACACTTAACTTAGCCTAAACCATCATTTATTGAACCCTGATATTTAAACAGGCCGGTTCAGCTCGGCCGGATTTAGCTCTGGGTTTTATTCTCAGGCTGCGATTATTCGCGGCCTTTTCTTTTCACACCCGCACTTACGGGGCTTTCTCATTGGAACTTTATATGAAAGACGAATTTGAATGGGTGTGATGAATTTGACGGATTCTAAATTTTAGGCTTCGCGTTCGCGGGGCTTTTTCATATATAAAGCCCACATCCCCCGTTCTCAGATAAAAGTTTCAGTCTGTCTAATGGCTGATGTGGCATCAATTCCAGGCTGCGCATGGCGTGGCCTTTTTTGTCTCTGTCACTCTATTAACTCACTCATGAGGTGAACGATGGAATTATCCTTTGTAGTTGGTATGCCAGCAATAGCGACTAGCTTTATGTTTGCTGATCGTAGTAGTGGTATCGAAAATGGCTCTTTCACCGCCAATATGTTAGCGGGAAGCCAATTAGTTGCTGATGTCAAAGTGTCAGGTTTTTACGGGCATGAAGATTATGAGAATAAACTTATCATAAAGTATAAAGAAACCTTTGATCCAGAAAGCACCTTTGCGGCGTTTTTCGAACGCGCGGAAAATTATGCAAGACAATACTGCTACAAAATTGGACTGAAATAAAAAGCGGCCTAGAGGCCGCAATATATCATCTATATTTTATTGGATCTTTTATTAAGGTAATAGCAGCATCAATCCCGTCTTCTCCTTGCCACACTTGCTGTTTTAAAGCCTCTAAAGATGCGATAACTTCATTGGTGAAATTTTCACAACCTGGCTTATTTTCTAAGTTCTTAAGAATATGATGAATGAGTAATTGGACTATAGCTTGTTGTCCTTTCATTTGCTCTTTGATTTGGTTGAAATAGAATTCTGTTTCTCGATCTAACATTTTTGTCCCTATCACAGAGGTAATCAGCCATCCCTCTGTTTTGGTTAAGATTTGGCTGAATTATAAACTTACCTTAAGTATAAATTTATTACTTTTAACTCACTCACAGGGGCGGACATATCCACCCCACGGACGCCCATTTTATGGGGGTGGATATGAAACTCATGGACAAGCAGCCAGACATCTGGATGCAGCTATGGTTATGGCTGTTATCAGTCAAAGAGCAAGGTATCGGTGCGGCACTGGCCGGTTTAATGGCTTACCTTAGGGGTCGATACAACGGGGGTAAATTTTGGAAGACGATTATTGACGCAATGATGTGCGCACTTATCGCGTGGTTCATTCGTGATTTGTTGGTCTTCTTAAATCTGAGTACGGATTTGGCTTATATCGGCAGTGTCATTATTGGTTATCTGGGGACTGACTTTTTCGGTCAATGGATGCGTGGGGCTTTGAATCGTAAAGCAGGGGTATCTGATGCAAATCAGTGAGAAAGGGCTTAGTAAGCTCAAAGGCTATGAGGGTCTCAGCTTAACAGCATATCGTTGCCCCGCGGGTGTTTGGACAATCGGCTACGGTCATACTCGCGGGGTAAAGCCCGGTGATGTGGTTACAGATAAACAGGCCGAGCAGTTCTTACTTGAAGACTTAGCCCCGGCCTACATCACGATTGAATCAAACGTTAAGGTCCCGCTGACTCAGGGCCAGTTTGATGCACTTTGTTCATTTATCTTCAATTTTGGTACCGGCGCTTTCGTTCGTTCCACGTTGCTGAAAAAACTCAATGCCGGTGACTATCGCGGAGCGGCTGACGAGTTCATGAGATGGAACATGGCTGGTGGGCGTGTATTACCGGGCCTAGACGCTCGCCGGGCATCAGAAAAAACGATGTTTTTATCATGAGGTTCCGAAAAGGGTAGAAATATGAGCGATACATTATTTGCTGTGATATGTACGTTGATTGGTTGGACATGGTTTTTGTTGTTGGTATTACTGCTATGAAATTCAATGCTCATTACTACACGATACTCGCATTGATCGTTATTTCATTGACAGCGTATTACTATCACTCTGAGTTACAGAGAGAGCAACGTGTTACAAAACAGCAGCAGTCAGAAATCCAGCAACTCACCGACACTATCGACTACCAGAACTCTCACATCACGATGTTGAACGAGCTTGATACGAAACACACACAGGAACTTGCTCATGCCAAATCTGAAATTGATGCTCTTCGTGGTGATGTTGCCGCTGGTCGTCGCCGGTTGCTCGTCAAAGCCACCTGTCCAAAGAGCGAAGCCGATTCCCGCAGCAGCGTGGGCGATGCAACCACCGTCGAACTCACTGGAGAAGCTGGATCAACTGTTCTCGATATCAGAGAAGGCATTATCAACGATAGAATAAAAATCAATTACTTGCAGGACTACATCAAAACTCAGTGTCAGTAACAGCCTCGTTTAATCCGGGGCTTTTTTGTATCTGAATTTCACCGCGCACTAGCATGCGCTAATCCCAACCAAGAGTTTATAGAAATAGAGCCTGAGAAATGTCGTTATAGGTGGCGATCTTCTTGGGGCGATATTTCTATGCTAGCAGGCTCTAATTTCTATAGGTATACGCAAATGAACGCAATCACAGTCCCTTTTTATGACGATGAGCTTTATGTTGTGGAATACAACAATGAACCTTATGTTCCGATGAAACCCATTGTCGAAGGGATGGGTTTAGATTGGATGGGACAATATACAAAGTTAAAAACTCGCTTTAATAAAGGTATAGAGGAAATCTCTATACCCACAAAAGGCGGTAATCAATCAATGACTTGTCTGTCTCTGCGTAAGTTAGCTGGTTGGCTACAGACTATTTACCCCAACAAAGTTAAGCCTGAGATCCGCGATAAAGTCATTCAGTACCAAAATGAATGTGATGATGTTCTTTATGACTACTGGACTAAAGGGATTGTAGTTAATCCCCGCCAACTCAGCGTGATGGAAGAACTTAACCAGGCATGCGCCGACATGAAGCGAGACAAAGGGATCGCCAGTTTGTTTGGTACCGGATTAAATGAATGGAAATCCGTTAAGGCTGCTCACGTATCAAAAATTAAGACGCTGGTTAATGAGGCGGACCAGATGATTGATTTTGTTTTAGCTGATACCGGTCCGGGAAAAATAACCCGAACATAAAGCGGAGATGAAATAATGGATATTGGCGTCAGAGAAGAGAGCGGGCGTTATCAGCTACTGACCGATGGGGAACCCACATGAACCACGAACAATTTATTGAGAAGAACGTCCAGGCCGAGTTAGTTAAGCTCGGCTTTTCTTCATCTATTGCAGGCATGGCAAGTGATAAGGCAGTCGATCACTATCGTCGCAGTTCGTCAGCGAGCAGAAAGGGCAAGATGTACGATGATTGTTTGCACATCGCTAAGGCGTGGGCGAGTAAATACAGTTCAGTCAAGCCCAAATCTTGATTTATAAAATTCTGCAAAAGGTGCTCATGAAGTGCCTTTGATAGAGTTTTGTATAGGTTTTAGATGCTGGTGGTCTCAAGATTCCCCAGTGTTATATTTCAGCATGTAGCAGAATATTCTAATTACAACTGTTTCCAACCTGGATACAGAGCCGCGCCGGTTATCGCAGTCTGTTTGTATTAACCATGACATAGCTTCCTTTTCTATCGAGTGTACAGGCAGAGTCAAAAATAACCAATACCCCTGGATGCGGGCATATGTTAGCAACATCAGCTATAGGTAGGCGAAGCGGTGTGACAGCCGGAGAGACGGATCATTATTAAGATATTTGCAGGATTATGTGAATACTGAATGCGGGAGAGTGAAATGAATAAAGTGAATAACAATAACAACGGAAAAATAATTGAGTTGCGGGTCAATGGTGCTTCTTTGTGTTATTTGAATACAAAGTCGGCAATATCAATTGATTACTTGTTTTTTCTTAAATCGGTAGTAGAGACCCTATCGCTTGATAGGACCTCGCTGGAACATGAGGCTAATTTGGTTGGAAAAACCATAAACCATAAGCATGCAGCATTTGCAGCAATCAAAGATCCCAAAGCTCTTTGATAAAAGAGTCAACACGAATTGTATCGCTACCGTTAGAGGCTTTTAAATAAAAATTAACCACATTATCGGGTAAATAAGTGTTCCACTTACTGAATGGTGCGGAAAATATTCCCTAAAAATAGATTCAACCGCATTTTCTCCGGTACCAAGATTAGGGATCATGCGACACTGCAACAGGCATTTAGCAATTAATGTAGATTTCAGCATATTTGTTCATCTTGTTGGTTATAGGGACTAGCAAGGATACCACTTCACCTGATGTTTTCTAATTTTCTAAGCTGGCTCATGTTGAAGTAGTTATTTCAATAGTGGCTACGCTAATACTGATAATTCATATCGAGGAATAAGCATGAAAGATAAATCACTAGACACTGAAACATATACAGTCAGCGTTGGTGTTAACGTAAACAGCAGTGAATTGGATAAAACTGAGGCACAACTTGAGCGTATCAATGAACTTATTCAAATAAATGCTAATGCGATTATTGAAAACGCAACAATGACCGTCGCAAGCATAAGAGAACAAGATGAACGTTTCAGTAAAGTTATCCGGGAAATAGTTCAAGATGAGATACATAAGTGGGCTATGCGGGAGAGTCAGATAGGCGGTCGGCTCTCAAAGTGGTGATGATATGCCAGCAAGGATACCTCGCGCTTGCCGCAAGCGTGGCTGCGCACGTACAACAACAGATCGTTCTGGTTACTGTCAGCAGCATATCAATACTGGCTGGGAGAACCACCAACGGGGCAAGAATCGACACGAACGCGGCTATGGTAGTCAGTGGGACGCGATACGCCCACGCATATTGAAGCGTGATAAGCACTTGTGCCAGGACTGCTTGCATCATGGCCGGGCTGTCACCGCTACCACGGTTGACCACATCATACCCAAGGCACACGGCGGTACTGATAGGGATAGTAACTTACAATCATTATGTTGGTCTTGTCATAGACGCAAGACAGCAACGGAGAGAATGAGATGACACAAGATGAGCAAACACTACTCATGTTTAAAGGCTTGATTGCTTCATTGCCTGATGAGAGCCGCAAGAACTATGAGCAATGTATTAAGATAGTTCGGCAGCTATTGGTTGACTATCCAACCGGTGAGGCTTTGATTGCAATAGGTATCATTGGGGCAGAACAGCAAATGAAAGGCAACTGGGGACAAGGTTAGTTAATCAGTTTCATATGAGACGATTTCACCGGGGTAGGGGCGGGTAAAATCCCTACCCCTCTCGCCTTACGGGACTGCCGCCTCAGTCGAATTTTTATCGCCGCGAAAAATGAAATTTAATCCGGGAGATAAATCCGCCAATTTCAGTGTTATTTTCCTTGTATTTTTATCCCCTTTTTGGAGATTTTTTATTTATGGCTGGAACGGCTGGCAAATCAGGACGTCGCGCAAAGCCAACCGCCCGAAAAGCATTAGCCGGCAATCCCGGTAAGCGTGCCCTGAATAAAAATGAACCGGTATTCACGCCCTTAAAAGGGGTCTTGCCGCCTGACTGGTTTGCAGAAAACAATCTCAACCTGGCGATCACCATGTGGGAGATCACGGTTAAAGAATTATGCGGGCAAGGCATCATTTGTCTGACGGATTTAGCCGTGCTTGAGCGCTGGTGTGTGGCTTATGAATTCTGGCGTCGGGCGGTAATGAATATTGCTATGCAGGGGAATACGGTCACCGGTGCGACGGGTGGACTGATAAAAAACCCGGAGTTAACAGCAAAAAAAGAACAACAGTCAGAAATGGATACCACCGGCTCAATGCTGGGGTTAGATCCCAGCAGCCGACAGCGGTTAATGGGTGCTGCGGGTAAGGCTAAAACAGAGAACCCGTTTATCAGGATCATCACATCATGAGTCGAAAATCTTATCCCAATGTTAATGCTGCAAATCAATATGCTCGTGATGTTGCCCGTGGAAAAGTTATAGCCTGTCAATATGTTATTGATGCCTGTCAGCGGCATATTGAAGATTTATCCCAGGAGAAAAATAAAAAGTTCCGCTACCGGTTTGATAAAGACTTAGCAGAAAAAGCCGCCCGGTTTATCCAGCTTCTCCCGCATACAAAGGGGGAGTGGGCGTTTAAACGGATGCCTATCACCCTGGAGCCCTGGCAGTTGTTTATTGTGTGTTCAGCATTTGGCTGGGTACATAAAGGCACAAAGCTGCGGCGTTTTCGTGAAGTGTATACAGAAATTCCCCGTAAGAATGGAAAATCAGCGATTTCGGCGGGTGTCGCTTTATTTTGTTTCACGTGTGATGATGAGTTCGGTGCCGAAGTTTATTCTGGTGCCACAACTGAAAAACAAGCGTGGGAAGTCTTCAGACCGGCCCGGTTAATGTGTAAGCGTACCCCGTTGTTGACCGAGGCGTTCGGTATTGAAGTGAATGCCAAAAACATGAACCGTCCCGAAGATGGCGCCCGGTTTGAGCCACTAATCGGTAATCCGGGTGACGGGGCCAGTCCGCATTGCGCCATTGTGGACGAATACCATGAGCACGATAGTGATGCACTTTATACTACTATGCTGACGGGGATGGGTTCCCGTCGTCAGCCGTTAATGTGGGCGATTACCACAGCCGGTTACAACATTGAAGGACCGTGCTATGACAAGCGGCGTGAAGTGATCGAGATGCTTAACGGTACCGTACCTAACGATGAATTGTTTGGCATCATTTATACTGTCGATGAAGGGGATGAGTGGACAGACCCGGACACACTCAGGAAAGCCAACCCCAACATGGGGGTTTCTGTCTATGCTGATTTTCTCCTGAGCCAGCAAACCAGGGCAAAGAATAATGCGCGTCTGGCGAACGTCTTCAAAACCAAACACTTGAACATTTGGGTATCAGCCAGGGCAGCCTACTTTAATTTAGTCAGCTGGCGAGAGTGTGAAGATAAGACCCTGACGTTAGAACAGTTTGAAGGTCAGCCCTGTATCCTCTCTTTCGACTTAGCGAGAAAGTTGGATATGAATTCCAAGGTCAAACTTTTTTATCGTGAAATAGAGGGGAAAAGGCATTATTACTGTATCGCACCCAAATTTTATGTGCCGTATGACACGGTATACAGCACTGACACGGACCAGCAGCGCACGGCGGAACGCTATCAAAAATGGGTGAATACCGGGCACTTAACAGTGACAGCCGGGGCTGAGATTGATTATCGGGTTATTCTTGAAGACGCCAAAGCCGACAACTTAGAAAATCCGGTAGAAGAGTCCCCGATTGATCCTCATGGGGCGACGAATCTTTCTCACCAATTGGCTGATGAACAATTAAATCCAATCACGATTATCCAAAATTACACCAACATGTCAGATCCCATGAAAGAACTGGAAGCGGCGATTGAAGCCGGGCGCTTCCATCACGACGGGAACCCGATCATGACGTGGTGTATGGGTAATGTTGTTGGCAAGTATCTGCCGGGTAACGATGATGTGGTTCGTCCCATTAAAGAGCAATCAGAAAATAAAATTGACGGTGCGGTAGCGCTGATGATGTCAATTGGGCGAGCTATGTTAAATGACAATGAAGAAAACCTCTCTGATGTTTTAGCTAAACGCGGCCTTCGCTCACTCTAAGGAATTCCATGAAAATATTGACAATGATCGCCCTGTTGGTGGGGATCGTAGGCGCGTGTCTGCTGGCTTACGGTGCCTGGCTACTTTTGCCCGCGGCGGGTTACCTCGTCGCTGGTGCGCTCTGTCTTGTCTGGTCTTATCTGGTTTCTCGCATGATGGAGCAAACTGAAAAACCGGATAAGGGGGCCTAATGTTCTTTCCGGGATTATTTCGAAAATCAGCCCAACCCCTGACCTCATCTGAACTGAGTGAATTGGTTGGGCTTTCTTATGATACTTATACCGGCAAGCGAGTCAGTCCTCAGCTTGCTATGCAATTGACCGCTGTCTTTAGTTGTGTTCGGGTACTGGCGGAATCGGTAGGGATGTTGCCATGCTCTTTGTATCAGCAAATTGAACGGGGGAGTGCCAGGGCGGTAAAAGAAAAGCTACATACCTTGTTATCGGTTAAACCTAACGGCTACATGACACCTCAGGAGTTTTGGGAGCTGCTAATTGGCTGCTTGTGTCTCCGCGGTAACTTTTATGCTTATAAAGTCAAGGTGTTTGGCGAGGTTTCCGAACTCTTGCCACTCGATCCCGGCAGTGTCACCTCCAAATTAAATGCCCACTGGGAGCCTGAATACCAGGTGACGTTCCCGGATGGCAGTTTGAGCACATTATCACAGGAAGACATCTGGCATGTGCGCATTTTTACTCTCGACGGGTTAAATGGACTCAGTCCGATTGCGTATGCTCGTCAGGCCATTGGTTTAGGGATGGCAACGGAAGAGCATGGCTCTCGGTTGTTCAGCAACGGTGCGGTAACCAGTGGTGTATTGCAAACGGATCAATACCTGAAAGACGAAGCATATCACCGCCTTAAGTCTGACTTTGAAGAGCGTCATCAGGGACTGGTGAACTCACACAAGCCGATGATCCTGGAGATGGGGCTTAAGTGGAATCAAATCAGTTTATCAGCCGAAGATGCTCAGTTTCTTGAAACCCGTAAGTTTCAGCTGGAAGAGATTTGTCGCATTTTTCGTGTACCCATGCATATGGTGCAAAACACGGACCGCGCCACTTTCAACAATATAGAAAACTTAGGGATTGGGTTTATCAATTATTCGTTAGTCCCGTACCTCACCCGCATTGAACAGCGGATTAATCTGGGACTGGTGAAACCCGATAAGCAGGGCCGACTTTATGCCAAGTTTAACGCTGGCGCGTTGCTGCGTGGGGATATGAAATCGCGGTTTGAATCCTATGCAACGGGGATCAACTGGGGAATTCTGTCACCCAATGAATGTCGGGAGCTGGAGGAACGCAACCCACGCGAGGGGGGCGATATCTATTTAACCCCGATGAATATGACCCCAAAACCGGGCAGCACCGATAAACCTAAACCACAGGAAAATTCAGATAATGATGACGAAACAGCGGCTTGATGTGCCGTTAAAACTGAAATCGGTCAGCGACAGCGGCGAGTTTGAAGGGTATGGCTCGGTGTTCGGCGTCAAAGACAGCTACGACGATATTGTCTTGCCGGGGGCATTCAGCAAGTCCCTGCAACTTTGGCAGGGAAAACAATCCTTTCCGGCTATGTTGTGGCAACACCGGATGGATGAACCCATCGGCGTCTATACAGAAATGAAAGAGGACGACAGAGGGCTATATCTAAAAGGGCGATTACTGATTGATGATGACCCGCTGGCAAAACGGGCTCACGCGCACATGAAGGCCGGATCACTCTCCGGCCTTTCTATTGGGTATGTGCTTAACGACGGGGAATATGACAGAGCGAAAGACGCGTTTCTGCTGAAAGAGATAGCGCTGTGGGAAGTCAGCCTTGTCACTTTCCCGGCCAATGATGAGGCGCGTGTCGGCAATGTTAAATCCGCCTTTGCCCGTGGCGAAATCCCCACCCCCAAAAGTATTGAGCGAGTCCTGCGCGACGTTGGGCTCTCACGCTCCCAGGCCAAGGCATTCATGGCTGAGGGGTATGGCGCATTGTCTCAGCGTGAGGCTGATGGTGATGTGTCTGTATTGAATGCATTGAAATCATTGAAATTTTAACTGGAGTCAAACATGGCTATTGAAAAGAAAGATGTTGAAGAAGTCGCGCAGGAACTGCAAAAGCGTTTTGACGAATTCAAAGAGAAAAACGATAAGCGTATTGAGGCTATCGAAGCTGAAAAGGGTAAGTTATCTGGGCAGGTGGACACGCTGAATGGCAAGCTGACCGAGCTTGAATCACTGAAAGCGGATCTTGAAAAAGAACTGGCCGCCGTAAAACGGCCGGGGGGCGGATCTGGGACTAAAGCGGTTGCCGAACATAAAGCGGCTTTTGCTCAATTTATTCGCAAAGGTAAGGAGGACGGGCTGGCCGAACTGGAAAGTAAAGCCATGCAGACCACAACTGATCCCGATGGGGGTTATGCGGTACCGGAAGAGTTGGACCGCAACATCATCAACGCATTGAAAGATGAAGTCGTGATGCGGACAGAGTGCAATGTAGTCCCAATTGGTACACCAGAATATAAGAGACTGGTCAATAAGGGCGGTACAACCAGCGGTTGGGTGGGTGAAACCGATAAGCGCCCGGAAACAGCAACCGCCAAACTGGGGACTATCGATCCTGTCTGGGGAGAAATTTACGGTAACCCGGCCGCGACTCAGCGTATGCTGGATGATGCTTTCTTTGATGTGGAAACGTTTATCACCAGTGAACTGGCGCAGGAGTTTGCCGAGCAGGAAGAGGCGGCATTTACGAACGGGGATGGCGTTAAGAAACCCAAGGGCTTGTTGGCCTTCGATTCGGATGACAAAGCAGACAAAGACCGCGAATGGGGGACGCTACAACACATGGTGTTGAAGAAAGCAACCGAGGTGACGGCGGATGAAGTGATGCAACTGATTTATACGCTGCGCAAACCGTATCGCAACGGGGCTAGGTTCATGATGAATAACAAACTGTTGTTTGCTGTACGCACCTTAAAAGACAGTCAGGGTAACTATATCTGGCAGCCCGGTTTGCAATTGGGCCAGCCGTCTGCCTTGCTGGGGTACGGTATTGCAGAGAATGAACAGTTTGCGGATCTTGAGGCGGGGGCGGTGCCGATTGCCTTCGGTAACTTCAAACGCTGCTACACCATTCTGGATCGTATTGGTGTTCGTATGTTGCGTGATCCGTACACCAACAAGCCGTTTGTTCAGTTCTATACAACAAAACGTGTCGGCTCCATGCTGGTAGATAGCAACGCGGTGAAACTGCTGAAAGCGGCGGCGGGTGCGGGTAAGTAATCTTCGGGCGGCTGACATGCCGCCTTTTATAGAGGTTGATATGGTACCGACAATTGAAGAATTACGAGCGCAATGTCGCATCGATACGGATGAAGAAGATAACTTACTGACAACGTATGCAAAAGCCGCTCGTCAACGCGCCGAAAATTTTATTAACCGCCCACTTTTTGATGACCGGGTTCCCGGTGACGTCAGTGAAGGGCTGGTGATCACTGATGATATTAAATTAGCGATTATGCTCGCTGTAGGTCACTGGTATGAAAACCGGGAGGGAGTGGCGTTACCAGGCGGTTTTAAGATGCTGCTTGAACCCTACCGATATATCCCATTGTAGGAGGTGAGTAGTGAAAGCGGGTGAACTTGACAAACGCATTAAGTTGTTTCGCTCCGTGACTACACGTGATGAATTTGGTGCTGAAATCGTCACATCTGAATACGTTACAACGATTTGGGCGAAAGCCGCCGCGATTTCAAACCAAAAGATACGCACAGCAGATCAGCAGCAGGTAATTGAAACTATGCAGTTTACTATCAGGCCAAGACGGGACATAGATTCAACCTGGTTGATTGAGTACCAATGTCGCAAGTTTACTGTCCGGGCGGTTGACCGCAACCAATCGGCCCGGACAGTAATCACAACAGAGGCAGATTTTCGTCATGATAGAACCTGATCTTAAAGCGGATTTGGAACGATTAACGGGGTTGCCTGCCTACCCGCTGGTGTTGCCGTCCAGTGTGATGGAGGGAGTGACCTACCAACGTATCAGCGACCCCAAATTTAATACCGGACTGGCTGCAACACGTCTGGTAGAGGCACGGTTTCAGGTAGCCTTCATTGTCCTGAATGATTACGCAAAAGCGTTGAAACTGGACGAAACCGTCAGATTAGCATGGGAACCCATCAAGCATAGCTATATTGGGCATTATCCGGTGCAGGCGGTTTCACGCGGTACATTGCATCAGGGCTCAGAAGAGCTGACCGAGAACCAGAAGCGTTACCGGATCACCCGTGATTTTATCATCACTTATGCGGAGAATGCAGAATGATCGGCGTTAAAGTCTCCGGCCTTGAGGAATTGGGGCGCAAGTTGCAGGAACTGGACACGGAACTACAGACCAAAATTCTACGTTCAGCAGGCAAAGCCGCAATGGAAGTCGTAAAGGAAGATATGCAACAACATGCCGGGTATGACAAAAGCAGCCCCGGTCCCCACATGCGGGATGATATTAAAATCCGCAGCAGTCGGGCTAAAAAATATCAGGGGGTGATGATCACTGTTGGTCCGACCAAACAACACTACATGAAAGCATTAGCACAGGAGATAGGGACCATTAAACAAGTACCGAACCCATTTATCCGTCCCGCTCTGGATTACAACAAATCCGCAGTACTAAAAAAGCTCGCAGCAGAAATCCGTGACGCTTTAAGTCGTTATAGCAAATAAATCAATCTATTGGAGTAATTATTATGACTGATAAATCTTCACCAGAATATGCCGTGTTGCCAAATGGCACGGTCGTTAAATTTGGTAAACCGGGTGATACCGTAGACGCAATGAAATCCCTTGCAAACTGCAAAGCGTTAGGGGCTACTGGGCTAACGGGTAGTTTTATTGACTGCACAACACTCATTGATACCAACAAACAATTTATTTCTGATATGCCAGAGGGCCCTGAAAAAACACTCGGTTTCATTGATGATCCTGAAAACGTCGATTTCACCAACTTTCTGAATGCTGCGCAGAATCGCGAAACCGTGCAGTTCTATATTGCCTTACCAAATAAACGGACGGCCACAATGATCCTGGCATTGTCTGGTTGGGAAATGAGCGAAATTACCGCGCCAGCAAGTGAAGTGATACAGATCACCGTCAAAGGAAAACAAAATAACCTTGTTTGGGGTGTCGCTACCACCAAACCAGCTGGAGGAAACAAATAATGAAAAGCTTAAAAGCCGCTCTATTAACCCCCCGCCCACATATTAAAGCCGTGGAGCTGTTTGGTACAAAAGTCAATTTGCGTCGTATGACAGCATCAGAATTGATGGATCTTGAGGAAAAGGTAGAAAAACTGAGTACATCGGGTGACGGGCGTGAGGCTTCTCGGCTCAATGTGCAAATTGTTTTAGATTGCCTGGTGGATGATAAAGGGCAGCCCATCCCCCCATCTGAGCTGCCAACCGCTGAGGAATTGATGGAGACTCACGACAATGCCACGATTATTGAAGCCATCAACATTGTGAAACGTCACAGTATCGGCACCCTGGAAGACGCGGAAAAAAACTAACTAAATCGCCGTTGCTGCATTTTGCGTTTGCCCTTGCGGAACAGCTCGGCGAGATAGATCCCTATAAAATCCTGTCCTTACCAGTCTCAACGCTTAATGAATGGCAGGCGTATTACCGCCTTAAAAATCAAGGGCATGATACGCATCAGCCCGCTACTTCCACATTAGTATCATGCGATACCCTTCAGGCGCAGTGTGATGCTGTCGTTAAATTGTTGAGTTGATTTATGTCAAATTTAGCCACACTCTCTGTTGGGCTGCTCGTGAATGCAGTCTCTTTTAAGTCTGCCATCTCTGATGCTTATCGTTATGCCGGGCAAGAATCTGATCGCTTTTCCCGTCGAGCAAGTGAGGGAGCGAAAAAGACAGAGCAGTCTTATCACTCTCTCAGTTCAGCGATTAAGTCCGTTTCAGGCCAGCTAGCCTTGCTGGCAGGAACAGGCTTTTCTCTGGGCGCGATTATCAGCACTACCCGTCAATATAGCCAGGCATTGTCTGATTTGTCTGCTATCACGGGGGCGACGGGTGAGCAGTTAAAAGCGTTTGACAAAGCGGCGCAGCAGATGGGCCGCACAACAGAATATACTGCCAGCCAGGCGGCATCGGCACTGAAACTGATGGCTTCCGCTAAACCCGAACTCATGAAAACCAGTGACGGGTTGATTAAAGCAACAAATTCAGCGCTGATTCTGGCGCAGGCTGGCGGCACGACGTTACCGGATGCAACCCGAACTTTAGCACTCTCATTAAACCAGTTTGGCGCCAGTGCTGCCGAAGCGGATCGCTATATTAACGTGCTGGCTGCTGGAGCAAAATACGGTTCATCAGAAATTACTGATACTGCTGCTGCCATTAAAAATGGGGGCGTGGCAGCGGCTCAGGCGCGGGTTTCGTTTGAGGAGTTGAATGCAGCCATTCAAGTACTGGCAGAACGTGAAGTGAAAGCCGGTGAAGCCGGTACTGCACTGCGCAATGTTATTCTGATGCTGGAAAGAGGGGGTGATAAAACGCTGAAACCCTCTGTTGTTGGGTTATCCGTTGCACTGGAGAATCTGGGTAAAAAAAGCCTGTCTACAACTTCAATGGTCAAAATGTTCGGCTTAGAGAATGTTAACGCCGCTACTATTCTGACAAAAAATGTTGATAAGTTGAACGAATTAAAAACTGCATTAACGGGGACCAATACAGCATTTGAACAAGCCAAAACTCGGACTGATAACCTAAACGGTGATCTATTGTCGCTTGCAAGTGCATTTGAAGGCATGATCATTCAAATTGGTCAAAGTGCAGACGGGCCATTAAGAACGGGCATTCAGGCAGTGACTGGCGGCGTGAATATACTGACAGACAATTTTAGTGCATTAGCTAACGTTGTTGCTTATGCCGTACTGCCGGTGATCGGTGGCAAGTTGACCAGTAGTTTGCAAGCACAAGCAAAGGAATGGTATCAACTGGAAAGTGCTTCACGATCTGCCACCCGACAACAGGCAGAAACGGCAAAACGTACCATTGATGAAGCCAATGCCACAATCAAGTTAACGGGGGTCCAGGGTAAACACATTCGGCAACAAGAGTTAGAAAACCGTCAGCATGGTGTTTATGTTAATTATACTAAGGACAAGAATGAGTTATTCAGACAGGAAACTGAGGCGTTAACAAAATTAGAAAATGCGACACAAAAACTGGCTCAGGCTAACCGCAAGTTGTCATTTTCAACTCGTGCATTATCAACCGCGGCAGGATTTGCTCGCGGTGCGTTGTCATTGGTTGGCGGGTATGCTGGCGCAGCAATGCTGGCCGGTTCTGCTATCTATTACCTGTACCAACAACAAGAACAAGCAAAACAATCCGCTATTGAGCTGGGAAGAAGCACCGATCAACTGATTGATTCGTTACGGACAATGAGCAATCTGGAAGTGAACAAACGTATCTTTGATACGCAGGACGACATTGTTAAGCAAAAAGAAGCGATAGAGGAGCAAAAAAAACTCGTTGAAGCCAGGCGGCAGACTATGCTGAGTTGGCAAGCCGTTTCTAAAGGCAGTGTTAAAGCCCCATTTGCGCCGGATGCCACTAAAAAGGCAGCGGAAGCCACTCGCATCTATAAAAACGAACTGAATAATCTGGAGTTAATGCAGGAAGGATTAAGCAAAAAACAAAGTGACATCAATCTGCTGCAAGCGCGTCATGCGGGATTATTGCGTGATAATTATGTAGAGATGGTTAATATCACGGATACGTTACCGTTAATGACTGCGGCGGGCTCAGAATTCAACCGGATATTGTCAGTAGGGAATAAATTATTACAGGACCGGCAAGAGCTGTCTGTTGCTATTCCGTTGGCATTACCCCCAAGCGCCGAGGTGCAAGCAGAACTGGACAGGCTGCAACAACAAATCGAATTGGAAAAGTTGCAGGGGGTTGAACGGGCCATGCTGGCTGCTGAACAGCGAGTGAAAAATCAGGATGAGGCTGGCAGAGAGCGGGTCCGTAACAAAGCCGCCGAGCTTTATCACCTGCAACAGGCCAATAAAGAAAAAGGCAACAAAGGGAAAGAAAATAAAACCGCGCTCAATCACTATCAGCAATTACGCCGGGAAATTGAGTCTGCTCACACAACGAGTCTGCAACGTATTATTCAGAGCGAACAAGAAACACTAAGAAAACTCAATGAGTTAGATAAGTCTGGTGTAGCCTCTCAAACTGAAATACAGCGCTTAAAAATCCTCAATGCTGAAAATCACGAAAAACAACGGTTGGATTTAGCCGAAAAATACTCCCCTGCAAAAGCATTGTCTCGCCAAGAGCAAGAGGCTAATGCAGAGCTTAAATCACTTTATGATGCTCGTTTGTTAACAGAGCAAGAATATCTGTCTGCCAGCAAGACGTTGTATCAAGATTCCGTCAGGCAAAAACTGGCGGAGCAGGCAAAGCAGATTGCGGCACCGCGTATTGATATGGCGGGAGAGGTTGATCCGGTTGTCCAGCTTAAAAACCAGCTGGCGGAACAGCAGGCATTATATGACGCCTATTATCAAAATGGCATTATCAGTAAGGAACGCTATGAGCAGTTGGTCACTGCGGCAACCAATAGATCAAAGGAATCGCAATTTACAGCAGCAAAGGAGTTGTACGCCAGTCAGGGAAACTTTCAAAAAATGCAGATGAATCTGTTAGATACTGTTGAACAACGAACAGGCAATGCACTAACGGGGATGCTGATGGGGACAAAAAGTTTCTCTGATTCGCTGAAAGAACTGACTGCATCACTTGCCCAGTCCATTATACAAGATCTGATCCGTATCGCTATGCAGGCCATGATCACTAATGCGGTTTCGGGGTTATTTGGTGGATTTTCGGGTGGCGGGAGTTCTGTTGCTTCGGCGGCGGGAGCATCGTCAGCCGGTACGGGGGCTATGGGAATGTCGACAAGCTGGAGGAGTTTCGTCCCGAATGCAAAGGGCGGTGTTTATTCTTCTCCCGGCTTGAGCGCTTATAGCGGGCAAATTGTCAGTAGTCCCACGTTGTTCGCATTTGCCAAAGGAGCCGGGTTAATGGGTGAAGCCGGGCCAGAGGCAATCTTACCGCTAAAACGCGGCCCGGATGGTTCATTAGGTGTTAGGGCGTCTAGTCCCAATACACAGGCAGTCAGCGCCGCGCCGCAAGTCTTTATTCAGATTGATGGCAATGGGAATACGTCTTCACAAGCCCCGGCAGGGTTGGAAGCGTTCGGATCTCAGATTGCGTCTTTTGTCGATAACCGCTACCGCGAACTCCGCGACAAGGATTTACGTCCGGGCGGGCCATTGTGGAGAAGATAAATGCTTGAAACGTTCACGTGGTCACCCCGCATTCAAGCCGCTGTTGATGTGAGTTTTCGAGTCAGAAAAGCGCAATTCGGTGACGGTTACGTACAAGTGGCCGGGGATGGCATTCACCCGAAAAGTCAGAAGTGGGAATTATCTTTTGTGGGTAACGAGACGTATATCCGGGCAATTGTGGATTTCCTTGATCGCCACAGTGGTTACAAATCGTTTCAGTGGGCTCCGTCACTTGCTGATGCCGGGCTTTATCGTTGCGGCGCGTATAAGACAACCGCCCTCGGCGGCGGGAATTACTCACTGTCGGCTAGCTTCATTCAAGCCTATCACCCCTAATTTCAGGAAATATGATGATAAATTCTGATGTGCAAAAATTAGAGCCGGGTAACACCATTCGGCTATATGAAGTAGACGGTACCGCATTTGGTGCTGATATCTTAAGGTTTCATAACGACACTATTCCTTATACTCCAGAAGAGTTAAGAACTGATGTGTTACCTAAAAAATCTATCTGGTGGCAGGAGAAAGAGTACGGACCGTGGCCGGTTAATATTGAGGGCTTAGATACGTCAAGTGATGGGCAGTCCGCGCGGCCTAAGTTAACCGTTGCAAATATTGACGGGCTGATTACCGCGCTATGTCTTCAATTCGATGATATGGTTCAGGCAAAGGTGACGATCCATGATACTTTCGTTCACTACCTTGATGCAAAAAACTTCCCAGGCGGAAATTCAACCGCCGATCCCGAACAAGAAAGGGTTCAGGTCTTCTATATTGATAGAAAAGAATCAGAAGATGATGAAGAGGTGAAATTTGAGCTTGCGAGTCCCGCAGATTTGCAGGGGCTGAAAATCCCGACACGACAAATTCATTCTATTTGTACCTGGTGCGCACGTGGCTGGTATCGGACGGGAAAAGGTTGTGATTATGCCGGTACCCGTTATTTTGACGAGAACGACAACCCGGTTGATGATCCCAGCAAAGATAAGTGTTCGGGTCTGTTAATTGCTTGTCAGCTGCGCATTGGTAAAGATGAGCCACTCCCGTTCGGCGGTTTTCCGGGTTCGGCGCTGCTAAGGTGATAACTGTTCAGTAACTTGCACTTATAAATATTAAGATTAATTTTATAACACCTAGATACAAAAAGAGCTAAGAGGTAATATTTGCTGATATTTTAAACATTTTGAGGATGTAGCTAGTGAATTTAATGAATGAAAACCTTGATCCGTTGTTTGATGAAGCTGTTGATTATGTAGCAACTAAAAAGTATATATCAGCTGATGACCTAAAGGAGCACTTCAATATAGGCTACAATAGATCAGCGATGCTGTTAGAGCAAATGGAGGAAATGGGGATAGTATCATGGGAGAGCGATAACGGAATTATTCGATATAGAGTCATTATTCTGTTAGCGAGTGGAATAACCGGGCAAGTAACAAAAGAGTTCAAGCCTAACTCCAGTTCAATTAATGCTAAGCAAGGTGATTCTAAAATATTAGGATATGATAGCTTTGAATGGATTATGGCGTGTATTGCCTTCATTATCATTTTGGTTATTTTCGTTTCTTGCTCTGGAAAATCACCCTCACCCAAAGAGGATTATTGCTCAGATGATAAGATGGCGTATATTTATGCGGAAAAACTCATATCATCTAATTTAAAATCGCCATCCAGTGCCAAATTTGCCAGCTACTACGATGTCAAATCCACTCAACCGGAAGATTGTAAATTTAACTTTGTTGGCTATGTTGATGCTCAGAATAGTTTTGGAGCGATGATAAGGACTAAATTTTCAGCAACAGTGCGCTATGATCAAAATAAAGATACGTATTATTTAGAGCGCCTAGATATGTAACCTCATGATTATTTCTATACGCCCCGTCTCGACGGGGTTTTTTATGTGGAGGGTCTTATATGTTCCCACGTATCATTCAGTCCATCATGGAACATGCTGAATCAGAATATCCAAATGAGAGCTGTGGCGTTATTGCACAAAAAAGCCGGGTAGAAAAGTATTTCCCGTGCCGAAATTTGGCAATAGAACCGGAGGAACAATTTCATCTTGATCCCCTTGGGTACGCTGCCGCTGAGGAGTGGGGAACGATTACCGCCATTGTTCATAGTCACCCGGACGCAACGACACAGCCGAGTGAACTGGATAAAGCTCAATGTGATGCAACCGAATTACCTTGGATTATTGTCAGTTGGCCGGAAGGCGATTTGCGAACTATCTACCCGCGCGGCGATCTTCCTTTAATCGGTCGTCCTTTTGTATTAGGTCACACTGATTGCTGGGGGCTGATCATGAGTTATTTTCGGCAGGAGCGCGGCATTGAACTGAATGATTACCGAGTAGATTATTGCTGGTGGGAGAACGGCAAGGAAAACCGTTACTTAGATAACTGGTACGAATGTGGTTTCAGAGAGTTCAGCGGCGTACAGCAACCGGGGGACATGGTGATCATGCAAGTTTCTGCTCCTGTAGCGAACCACGCGGGTATTCTTCTGTCTGATAATATGTTATTGCACCACATGTATGGACAACTCAGTCAACGTGTACCTTATGGTGGTTATTGGAAAGAACGGACTATAAAGACACTAAGATACCGGGATTTTTATTAGAGGTTCATTTATGGCTTTTATTGATGTACCAATGCGAACTGTTAGAATGCACGGCCCACTAATTAAACGCTTTGGAAAAGAATTTAAATATAAAGCGCTGGATGTGAAAAAAGCAATTGATGCTATGCGCTGTCTATTGCCGGGTTTTGAAAAATATATGATGGAGGCTCACAAGAAAGGGCTAACGTTCGCTATTTTTTGCGGCGGTAAAAATATCAGTAAAGATGAACTTGATATGACAAAAGGGGCTGATGACATTCATCTTTTGCCGGTTATTATTGGCAGTAAGCGAGCTGGGCTTTTTCAAACAATACTTGGGGTTGCCCTGGTCGGTGCTGCAATGCTAACAGGCCCTGCTGGCTGGGCGGCATTTGGTGCAGCCGGTACATGGGGCGGGGCTCTGGCTATGGTAGGTGCATCAATGGCCTTAGGCGGTGTTGTCCAAATGCTATCGCCGCAAATGCCAGGTTTGAGAATGCGAGAATCCCCGGATAATAAACCCTCATATGCTTTCGGCGGACCAGTCAACACCACAGCCCAGGGGAACCCGGTTGCTGTACTGTACGGAACGCGAGAAATCGGCGGGGCAATTATTTCCGCTGGGATTTATACCGAAGATCAACAGTGATCATACAACAACATTTTGTGTTGGCTGCTATACATTTTTTAGCTTAAAGATAAAGAATTTTTAAATCTTTAATTCTTTATATATCAGGTATATAGTTTTTAACTCATTGACTTTATTAGAATTAACCTTGTCAGGGTTGCGCTTTTAGAGATACACTATATGTGTAAATTGCCAGTCTGGTATTTCGAAAAAGTCTTGGAGGTTTCTATGTTTTGCGAAGAAAAAGTAGCTCAAATGGCTGCCTACCTGCTGCATAAGCGCGGCGGGCGCATGGCATATCTGAAACTTATGAAGTTGCTTTATCTGGCAGATAGGGTATCTATGAATGACTATGGCTACCCTATCACTGGTGATCGAATGGTGTCTATGCCTAAAGGGCCTGTTTTATCGCAAACCTTAAATTTAATCACTGGAGATTATTCCAGTGATGAATTTGGATGGGGGGCGTGGATTCAAAGTGAAAAGAATTATGAAATTTCACTCAAACGGAGAGATGTAACAAGGGATGATTTTGAATCTCTTTCTGATGCTGAATTAGGGGTTCTGGATGCCATTTGGGAACAGTTCGGTCATATGAGCCGCTTTGATATTGTGGAGTATACCCATAAACATTGTACTGAGTGGCAAGATCCAGGCGGTAGTTCTTATCCTATTTCACCGAGTTCTGTTTTTATTGCTGTCGGTAAATCACCAGAAGTTGCTGAGAAATTGGCGCGAGAGTTAATAGAAAGGCAACAACTGGACTGTTTTCTTCAAGGATTGCGGTGATGCCGGGTAGGATTTTAAGGAAAGGAAGTTTACTTATCCCATCCGGGTATACAGATCACTTATATATTATCTGCTGCGATCCAGTTTTTTACCCTAAAAAAACTAAGACATGTTTTCTAGCTGTAAATATCAGCTCTTTAAAGCCGGACATACCGTATGATCATACATGTATATTAAATTGTGGTGATCATCCTTTTATTAGACATCCGAGTTTTGTTTTCTATAGTCGTGCTGATATTTTTGGTTCAGTAACAGTTGAGCAACATATGGCTGCTGGTGATATTAAAATCCATGAACCATGTGATGATTCTGTTTTTAATCGGATTCTTTCTGGGTTTGATATATCTCCGCATGTAACTTTAGAAATTCGAAATTTCTATAAAAAATATTGTATTAACTAAATTTCGTTTGAAATATTAAATTCAAGGCTACACTTCGGTGTGGCCTTTTTTATGGGTGGAATATGGCAAAAATAATCAAAGGTCGAAAAGGTGGCGGCGGTAAGCAACGCACTCCCATTGAAGCCCCGGATTCAATTCAATCGATATCTAAAGCTAAGCTACTACTAGCGCTTGGTGAGGGTGAGTTCGCTGGTGGGCTGGAGGGTACTAATATTTACTTGGATGATACGCCTATTGCCAATGATGATGGGAGCCTGAATTTTGCCGGGGTTAAATGGGAGTTTCGGCCGGGTACTCAATCACAAGAATATATTCAGGGGATACCCGCCGCTGAAAATGAAATCAGGATAAATACGGAACTGAAAAGCGATCATCCGTGGATACGTGCTGTTTCTAACACTAAGCTATCTGCCGTCCGTTTGCGCCTTGGCTGGCCCAACTTGCAACTACAAAAAGAAAGTAATGGGGATACAGTGGGTTATCGCATTGAGTATGCGATAGATGTTGCTACTGATGGCGGAGCTTATAAAGAGGTCCTGAAAGCCGCGGTTGACGGTAAGACAACAACACTTTATGAGCGCTCATACCGTATTGACTTACCCAGTGCTACTACAGGCTGGCAAATCAGAGTAAGAAGGCTGACGCCAAATAAGAATACAGTCAGAATTGCGGACAAAATGTTTGTACAAGCGATCACGGAAGTTATCGACGCAAAACTTCGGTACCCTAATACCGCCTTGCTCTATGTTGAATTTGATTCCAAGCAATTTCCAGATATTCCTAGAATCAGTTGTAAACCGAAAGGCCGCGTTATCCGTGTGCCGTCAAATTATGATCCGGTAACGCGGGCCTATTCAGGGATATGGGACGGTACGTTTAAGTGGGCATATTCAGATAACCCGGCTTGGATTTTCTACGATCTTATCTTGTCGGATATGTTCGGCCTGGGGAGCAGAATCAACTCAACACTAGTCAGCGAAGCAGAACTTTATCGTATTGCCCAGTATTGCGATCAATTGGTACCGGATGGCCGGGGTGGTGATGGCAAAGAACCTCGCTTCACATGTAATGTCTATATTCAGTCTCGCAATGATGCTTGGACCGTATTACATGATCTCGCTGCTATTTTCAGAGGTATGACGTACTGGGGACAATATCAACTTGTCGCACTGGCTGATATGCCGCGCGACATGGATTACA
Organism: Photorhabdus temperata; assembly: GCF_025384845.1. Classification (NCBI taxonomy): domain Bacteria; kingdom Pseudomonadati; phylum Pseudomonadota; class Gammaproteobacteria; order Enterobacterales; family Morganellaceae; genus Photorhabdus; species Photorhabdus temperata. The sequence continues at coordinate 24,106 of NZ_JAJAFX010000069.1, forward strand.
TTTTTAACCACTCAAATGTCATCAATGGTAAATTTTCATACACATCAGCCAGTGAACGAACCCGATATACAACTGCAATGGTGAGTTGGTCAGATCCCGACAATCACTATGCTGATGCTATTGAACCGGTTTTTGAAAATGCATTAGTGCGCCGCTACGGTATCAATCAGACTGAAATCACGGCTATTGGCTGCACTCGTCAAAGCGAAGCTAACCGGCGAGGACGATGGATATTACTGACAAATAGCGAAGATGACGCTATATCGTTCAGTGTCGGCCTGGAGGGACAGATCCCTTTACCTGGGCACATTATCGGTGTTGCCAATAGAAACCGGGCAGGCCGTATAATCGGCGGGCGTATTAGTGCTGTATCAGAGCGCAACATTACACTAGATAGAAAGCCAGATGCTAAAGAAGGCGATCGCCTGTTAATCAACTTGCCAGGCGGCAAATCAGAAGGCCGGACAATTCAGGCGGTGAACGGGAAAGTAGTAACTGTCACTACCGCTTATTCAGAAACACCGGCTGTTGAATCAGGCTGGGCAATTGATGCTAATGATCTCTTTGTTCAGCAATTCAGAGTGACCGGCGTGCGCGACAAGGGCGATAACACATTTGAAATCAGCGCGGTTCATCATGACCCTGACAAATACGCCCGGATTGATACGGGTGCAAGGATTGATGAACGCCCTATTTCTGTTATCCCGCCCGGCGTTCAGGCTCCGCCGAAAAATGTTGCTATCAGTAGTTACTCAACTACACATCAGGGGATAGCTATCACTACACTGAGAGTAACGTGGGACGCTATAGAAAATGCCATTGCTTATGAATCGGAATGGCGAAAAGACAACGGGAACTGGATATCAGCGCCGAGAACGTCAGCATTGGGCTTTGAAGTCGATAACATCTATGCCGGTCGTTACCAAGCCCGCGTTCGTGCAATCAATGCCTCTGAGATATCGAGTGTTTGGGCTAACGCTCCTGAAACAATGTTGAAGGGTAAAGAGGGTAACCCTCCGGTACCGCTTAACTTCCGTACAACCCCGATTATTTTCGGTATTCAGATTGATTGGAACTTTGGCGAAGACACATCAGACACACAACATACTGAGATTCAGTACAGTAAGACTAATGACGGCAATGATTTGATGCTGTTGTCTGACGTTCCTTATCCTCAGCGAACTTATACGATGCAGGGATTGGCCGCAGGTGTTGCTTTCTACTTCCGCGCTCGACTTGTTGATAAAACTGGTAATCAGTCGCCGTGGACTGAGTTTATTAAAGGGGCGTCGTCTTCAGATGCAAGTTGGATAATTGACGCTGCCGGTGATCAGTTTCTTACAACTGATGCAGGTAAAGCGCTTCAATCTCGGATTGATTACAACAGTGAGGGCATTCTAGAAAATGCCAGTGCAACATCTCGCTCAAATAGCCGAATGATGGTTGAGAACGGCGATAGAAAAGCCGAAATCTCTGAACTCAAAGAATTGTATGTTAATAATAATGAGTCATGGGCACGCTGGCAGACAGATGTAAACACCAAGTTTACTGATGCTAACAGCCGTATCTATAAAAATGAATTGTCAATTTCCAATATGGACAAGGCCTTTGCAGAAAGTACTCAGCAGGTTCAAGCTCAGTTTAAGCAGCAAAAGGCCGCGATTGAAACCAAGGCAACAACCGTTTTTGATCAAAAAGGAGAAGGTTCAGCTATCTATACCATTAAAGCGGGTATTAAATACAACGGAACGGAATATGATGCCGGGATGGTCATTGGCTCGGAAGTTAAAAACGGAAAAGTCACAACAAATATCGGATTCAATGCTGAAACTTTCGGTGTTTTTAATCCGGCAAATAACAAGCTTGAATCTGTCTTCTTCATCAAGAACGGGCAAGTGTTCATGCGCAGTGCATTTATTGACAGTGCAACAATTCAAGAGTTATTAGTTAGTGTTGACCTTAAATCTATTAATTATGTGCCGAATAAATCCGGGCTGCGTATTGATATGAAAAATGGAGTTTTTGAAGTAAATGGTGTGTCTGGGGGCTACAAGATGAGGATAACTAACACGGGGATATATATATTCAATGGTTCAGGTGTTCCAATAATCGAATTGGGTGAATTCTTATGAGTGAATACGGTTTAAGAATTACAAACCCTTTTGATTTTTCAAGCTTTATATTTAATGAAAAAACAGCGCCAGCTTACATTGTGAGCGCCGGAGTTATTACGCCAGACACGCCGGGCATCTGGGGAAACGGATGGAATACCTGGTGGAAATGCCCAAATCCAATACCACCCGGCCACGATTATGCAATATCGTCCCATAAACTTGGTGAAATAAAATGGAAAGATGATGGACCTGCAAGTTATCCTGACGGGGGGAAAGATCTATCTGTTACTCGCGATAGTCAGGGGTATCTTACATTTTATTGGCCTGAATTTTTAGATACGGGGAAAAATCATTTCATAAAATATATTGTCATAATTGCATGGCCGACAATATCGGGAGGAAATCACGGATTAAGGATATCGGGGAATACTAATTTTTCGTCTTTAAATTCAGATATTAAATACAGCTACGTATCACATAAAAAAGAACTTACATTGAGTGGTGAGTTCAATTTGAGCGCTATTGATAGTAGATTAAATTTTAATAATTGCCTTCCATTCTTCTACACTGATGACAATAATGCATTTGTTGCTTTAAATATTTATCGTGGATATGAACGAACACCGAAAATCACATTGGAGGTCAGAAATCCAAAATCAGCTGATATGACTTCGGGGAAATTTAAAGTTGTTATTTTTTCGAATTTAAATTTTGAAAATGATTTGCGTAATGATAAGTATGGTTTAAGAATTAGAGATAATTCTAATAATATTAGATTTTCATCAGCCGTGGGTGTATTGACGCGTCCTGTATCTGTATCCTTAAATGGATATAATGAAGGGGATAAAGTTGCGATACCCGGTATATCAAGGCCCATGTACACGCCATGTAATTTCGGGGAGTCCATTTATAAAAGAAATAATAAAGTAATAGCTGTTGGTGGAGTTGACAGGAAATATATAACGCCATGCATTTCTAAAGATATTAAAATACAAAGGGGGTATTATGGGTATGCGACATATATCTCTTCACTTAAATCATTGTACATTGATGCTGAAACCTATTTCAATTTTTAATCATTAAGGAATAATCATGTCTTCATACAACTTTGGCACAATTTCAATTGCTGCCAACTCAGATATTGCCACTGGCACAAATACGAAATGGAAAGATAATAAATTCGGTGTTGCTCCGGCTCAGACTATTTTAATTAAAGTCGGGAATGCTTTTAAATTATCAGCAATTAAAAACGTTAATAGCGATACTGAATTAGTCTTAATCGATAAATTCCCGGATGCGGTTTCTAATGCTACATATTTTATTCAAACATCGGTTCCAGATACTTACTCAGATGCAGCCCGAAAAGTTACGGCGCAATTGGGTTATACAGATGAGCTGTTATTCAATTTGAATAAGTGGATGACAGAGAACGGGGTAGTAACTGTTGTTACGCCCGAAGGCAAGACAATTCAGCTTAAGTCTATCAATG